>CAYQAF010000606.1:0-1500 GCA_964415375.1 uncultured Alcaligenaceae bacterium | reverse complement strand
CATCTTCTCGTCGTCGACGCGCACGAAGCCGTTGTGCATCCAGACGTTGACGAACTTCGAGCCGCAGGCCGCGCAGGTCTGAGCGATCTCGTTCTCGTGGTGCGGGAATTTGAGATCCATGCCACCGCCGTGGATGTCGAAGTGCGAGCCGAGCAACTCCACCGACATCGCCGAGCACTCGATGTGCCAGCCCGGTCGGCCCGGGCCCCACGGGGACTCCCACGCCGGTTCGCCTGGCTTCGCAGCCTTCCACAACACGAAATCGAGTGGATCGCGCTTGGCTTCGTCCACTTCGATGCGGGCCCCGGCTCGCAAGTCCGCGAGCCGCTTGCCCGAGAGCTGGCCATAGGGCTCGAAACGCGCGACCGCGTAGTAGACGTCGCCATTGCCACCGACGTAAGCGTAACCCTTGTCGATCAGCGTCTGCACCATCGAGACGATCTGCGGCACGTATTCGGTCGCGCGCGGTTCGTGGTCTGCCAGCGCAACGCCGAGCGCGACGCAGTCGTCGTGATAGGCGCGGATGAAGCGTTCCGTCAGTGCGGCCATCGGCTCGTCGTTCTGCTGCGCGCGCTGGATGATCTTGTCGTCGATGTCGGTGATGTTGCGGACGAACGTCACGCGGTAGCCCGATGCCGCGAGATGGCGCCGCACCACGTCGAACACGATCAGCATCCGCGCGTGGCCCAGGTGGCAATAGTCGTACACGGTGATGCCGCACACGTACATGCGCGCCTCGCCCGGCGTGAGCGGCTGGAACACTTCCTTGCGGCCAGTCAACGAGTTGTGGATCTGCAGCATGCGTCGATTCGCCTCGATTCCGTGTGCTTCAGGACGCCGCGGCACGCGCGCCGGCCGCGAGGATCCGTTCACCGACCCGCTCGGCCCCCATCAATGCAGCGAGCGGCGCGAGTTCCGGTCCGTGGGTGCTACCGGTCAGAGCCGCGCGCAGTGGCATGAACAGCGCCGCTCCCTTGCGCCCGGTGCTCGCCCCAACGGCACGCGTCCAGGCCTTGAAGTCCGCGCCGTGGGTATTCCAGGCCGCGGCGGCCTGCTCGAAGAACTCGCGACCGGCAGCGGCGATCTCGCCAGCGGCCGTGGCATCGGGCGCGACTTCGCGATCGCAGACGACACGCACCAGCGGTTCGGCATCGGCCGGGAACAGCAGGTTGCCGCGCACCGCGGTCACGAATGCCGTCTGCCTCGTGCCCTCACCCAGCGGCGCCAGGCGGCTCCCGAGCCACTCAAGCAACTCGGCTTCCGTGGCTCGCACCAGCGCCTCGCGCTGCCAATGCCGCAGCTGGGCCTCGTCGAAGTGCGCTGCGGACCGACTGCTGCGCGCCAGGTCGAAGTAACGCGGCATCTCGTCCGTCTCGAGCCAGCCGTCGTGCCCGCACGCGTGGCCCAGCCGAACCAGGTAGTTGCGCAGCGCGCCGGGCAGGTAGCCCTGGCTGCGCAGGTCGTGCAGGCTGGCCGCGCCTTCGCGCTTCGACAGCGGCG
>CAYQAF010000605.1:0-1520 GCA_964415375.1 uncultured Alcaligenaceae bacterium | reverse complement strand
GCTCCGCGAGCCGCGCGGCGAGCTGGTCGAGCTTGAGGAGGAGCGAGGGTTTCAATGGACGGGCTTCGCGAATCTGGGATCGAGGGGTTGTCGCCAAGGGCTCGTCGCCGCGAAAGCGGGGCGCGGCGTCTCACGAGGCGAGGACACCTGGCCCCCGCGTGCGCGGGGACGACGGCGGATCCGCTAATGGCCCGAGAGCGGCGGCTCGGGCAGCTTGTAGATGCGGTGGAACAGCGCGATCAGCTCGGCACGCTCGGCGTCGCCGGCCTGGTTCAGCGCCGACAGCGGCGCGTGCAGGAACTTGTTGGTGAGCCCGCGGGCCAGCGCGTCGAGCACCTCGTCGGCGTTGGCACCGTTGGCGAGCATGCGCCTCGCGCGCTCGAGCTCGGCGGTGCGCAGCGCGTCGTGGTGTCCGGAGAGCGCGGTGATCGTCGGCACGACGGCGCGGCCCTCCAGCCACTGCAGGAAGTGGTCGGTCTGCTCGGCGATCATCTGCTCGGCCTGCACGACCGCCTCCTGGCGGATCTGCAGGTTGTCCTTGACGATCGCGGAGAGGTCGTCGACGCTGTAGAGGAACAGGTCATCGAGCTCCGAGGCCTCGGGCTCGACGTCGCGCGGCACGGCGAGGTCGACGATGAACATCGGCGCGTGCCGGCGCTCGCGCAACGCGCGCTCGAGCAGGCCCTTGCCGAGGATCGGCAGCGTGCTCGCCGTGCACGTGACGACGATGTCGAACTGGGCGAGGCGATCCGGAAGCTCGTTCAGCGTGATCGCGTCCGCGCCGAAGCGATCGGCGAGCGCCTCGCCCCGTTCCATCGTCCGGTTGGCGACGGTGATCGACTTCGGTTGCTTCGCGGCGAAGTGCGTCGCCGCGAGCTCGATCATCTCGCCGGCACCGATCAGCAGCAGCCGCTCGTCGGCAATCGACGCGAAGATGCGCTCGGCAAGCTTGACCGCCGCTGCGGCCATCGAGATCGACGCGCTGCCGATGTCGGTGTGCGTGCGCACGTCCTTCGCCACCGCGAACGTGCGCTGGAACAGGCGGTTCAGCACGAGGCCCAGCGCGCCCGCCGACTCGGCGACGCGAACGGCCTGCTTCATCTGGCCGAGGATCTGCGGCTCGCCCAGCACCATCGAGTCGAGGCCGGCCGCGACGCGGAACGCGTGGGTGACCGCCTTGTCGTGCGGCAGCGTGTAGAGGTGCGGTCGCAGCGCATCGCTCGAGAGGCCGTGGAAGCCCTCGAGCCAATCCGCGACCTTCGACGGCTCGCCGCCGTGGAAGTAGACCTCGGTGCGGTTGCAGGTCGACAGGATCGCCGCTTCCTTCGCCCGTCGCCCGCCGGTAAGGTCGCGCAGCGCCTCGCCGAGCACGTCCGGACCGAACGTGACACGCTCCCGCACCTCGAGCGGCGCGGTCGTGTGGTTCAAGCCGAGCGTATAGAGTGACATGGCGGAGAGATTACGCTAGCCATGGATTCTAGCGCAGCCGGGCAGCGCATTTTCGGCAAGACATTGATTCT
>CAYQAF010000604.1:0-1521 GCA_964415375.1 uncultured Alcaligenaceae bacterium | reverse complement strand
GCAGGACGCCAAGCCGGGAGAGGCCGGGGATTCAGGGGCAAGACGGCCGTTCGGCTGCCTGTCTGGCCGCCCAATGGGCGGGTCTTGGGCTGGCGGCGACAGGCGCGGTTCCGTCATGAGGCTCGTTCGGCCAAGTAGACTGCGCCGCAGGAGCGCTTTGAACTTCCTATCCGCATACGGAGGGCGTGATGACCGAGGTGACGATTCTTGGGGCCGGGGCCATGGGCTCCGCGCTGGCGCAGGCGCTGCTCGGCGCGGGGCGCACCGTGACCGCGTGGAACCGCACCGCGGGCAAGCTCGATCCGCTGGTCCGGCGGGGAGCGCAGGCCGCACCGACCGTGGCGGCCGGCGTCGCGGCGAGCCCTGTCACGATCGTCTGTGTCGACGACTACACCGTCACGCGCACGCTGCTCGGCGCAGAGGACGTGCACGCCGCGCTGCGCGGGCGCGTGCTGGTGCAGCTGAGCACCGGCACCCCGGAGGAGGCTCGCCAGGGCCAGGCGTGGGCCGGCCAGCACGGCATCGATTACCTCGATGGCGCAATCCTCGCGTACCCGCAGCAGATCGCGACGCCGGACGCCGCCATCCTGGTCGCGGGCTCGGCGACGGCGTACCGCGCGAGCGAGTCGCTTCTGCAGGTGCTCGCGCCGGGCCTGAGCTACCTGGGCGACAAGGTCGGGGCCGCGTCCGCCACCGACTGCGCGATGCTGTCCTACATCTTCGGCGCGCTGCTCGGGGCGATCCACGGCGCACGCATCTGCGAATCCGAAGGCTTGTCCGTCGACGAGTTCGGCGCACTCCTCGCGAGCCTCTCGCCGGTCGTCGACGCGGAAGTGAAGCACGTCGCCGCGTGCATCACGACGGAGCGCTACGAGCGGCCGACGGCCGCGTTGCGCACGTACGCCGCGGCGGCGAATCGCCTCGTGCAGCAGGCGAAGGACGCGGGGATCGACGACGCGGTGCCCGCGTCGGCGGCAAGCCTCCTCCGGCGCGCTATGGCGGCCGGGTACGGTGCCGAGGAGCTGGCGGCCGTGGTCAAGGTCCTGGGCGGCGCGCGCTGAAGCGCCCGGACCGGACGCGGGCGCTCGAGCACGCCGTAGTCGTTCCGCGGGCTGAAACGCACCTCGGCCGCGCCGGCCGGTGTCGCGGCGAACCAGCCACCCGTCATTCGCGCGGCTCGGTAGTGCAATTGTGGATGCAAGTAACACGGCAATAATTGCGGCATGAATCGTCGTCATTGACGGTTCCTCACAACGCACCGCTCAGAATCGCCAGTAAGTCCGCGTCCGTCAGCGCCTCCCGAACGACCTTGCCACCTGACAGCAAATTCCATGTGCCGTCCGTAAAGGGCTGAAGGTCAAGCGTCATTCCTGTAATGTAGTTGTAGGCATAGAGAGCGCAACCCGGCTGTCTCGTCAGGCGAAAGAGCGCCAATTGTGCTCCGCAATTACCCGATCACGCGGGCGCCAGCAGATATTCGTGATGCAAACCGCCCAGCACCGATCTGGCGCGCACGCCGAG
>CAYQAF010000603.1:0-1531 GCA_964415375.1 uncultured Alcaligenaceae bacterium | reverse complement strand
GGGGTGGGCGACTTCGTCCCGGCCTTGCCCGGCAACCCGATCTGGCATTTCGCCCCGTACATGCGGGCGTTCACGCTGGGCACTCCGGCGCAGTTCCGGGCCGGGGGTCCGCCGGCGTTGACCAGCGCGAGTTACGCCGAGGCCTTCGACGAGGTCAAGGAACTCGGCGCGGCAGGCGGCGCAGCGCTGAGCCTCGAGCAGCAGGAGGTCGCCCGCTTCCACACCGAGAATCCCAACCTGTTCTGGCCGCGCGCGTCGCGAGCGTTCATGAACCAATCGACCCTGCTCGCGAACGCACGGCTCGCCGCGATGATGCAGGTCTCGATCGGCGACGCGATCCTCGGCTGCTTCGACTCGAAGTACTACTTCGACGCGTGGCGGCCGCGCACAGCGATTCCGGCTGCCGCGACCGACGGCAACGCGGCGACGATCGCCGACGCTGGCTGGGCGCCGTTCGCGGCCAGCCCGAACCATCCCGAGTATCCGTCCGGGCACAGTTGCATCGCGGGCGCAGTCGCCGAAGTCGTCAAGTCGCACTACCGCACGCCGCAGGTGCCCTTCACCTGGACCAGCACCGCGACGGGCACCGCGCACAGCTACGACTCGGTCTACGAGATGATCCGCGAGATCAAGGCCGCGCGCGTCCATGGCGGCATGCACTTCCGCTTCGCGAACGATGACGGCGCGACGCTCGGTCGCCGCACGGCGCAGTGGGTCGTGCGCAACTACTTCCAGCCGGTCGGCGGACGATGAGGCCGGCAGCGGGATGAACGACCGCCGGGCCGCAGCATGCCGATGCTGCGGCCCGGCGTGGTTGGCCGGCGCGCTACGGCGTCTTGCGCCGGGCCTCGATGACCTTGCGTGCTTCCTGCATTGCGCTGTCGACGGCGTTCTTGATGCACGCCGCCTCGCTCGATCCCTCTGCGGGGAACTGAACGTCGATCTTCCTGCAACTCGACTCCGCGGTTGCGCGGATGCGATTCTCGAGTTCCAGTGCGCCGGCCGCGGTGGCCAGGTCGAGGTCGGCGTAGCTGACGCGACTGCGGATCGTGATTTCATCGATCGGCACGCCGTGCATCGTCTGGCCGACCGTGGTCGCGCGCGCGGCCTCGACCGTCACGACCTCCATGGGCTGCGCGACGGAGGCACTGGCTGCAATCGCCAGACCGCCGCCCAGCAAGCCTAAGCGAACCGCACGGCAGACGGGGAAATGGTTACGCATGGCCAGGCTCCTCTGCGCCGGGATTTCCAAGCTAGCGCTGCAAGCGCCGGCTCGCCATGCGTATTGAGTGCAGGGCGCCCTGTTGCGCCCGGCGCCGGCAAGGTCAGCGTGGATAGAGCTTGGCCGCCGCATTGATCTGCGCGGACACGGCCGCCCGCAGTGAATCGGGCGCAAGCACCTCGACGTCGGCTCCGTACTTCAGGATGTCCATGACGAGTTCGGGTTCGCGGGAGTAGGGGAACTTGAGCAGGTAACTGCCGTCGAGCTGCAGCTTGCCGTCCTGCTTCGGGTGCCAGGTTTCGCGGCTCA
>CAYQAF010000602.1:0-1543 GCA_964415375.1 uncultured Alcaligenaceae bacterium | reverse complement strand
CCCAGGATTTCCTCGGGGTTGGTGCCGCGACGGTCGTCCTCGAAGCGGCTCGCGAAGCCGTACGGATAGTCCTTCAGCGCACCCGTCTCGGTGCTGATCCTGCCCAGCCCCTGCTTGCCCCGGCCTTCCCAGTGCACGCTCGCGGTCTTGTCGTTCATGGAGATCTCCTGGTCGCGGTACAGCTGTGGTACCACAGCATCGACGACCACACAGGCGACGTCTGTACGCAATCGAACGATGTCGCTCGCCGCTGTCTAACGAAGCACCGAGGCCGCCAGTTCGAACGAGCGCAGTCGTGCCGAATGGTCGAACACGTTTGCGGTCAACATGAGCTCATCCGGCTGGTGCCGAGCGACAAATTCCGCGATACGTCGCGCGACCGTTTCCGGTGCACCAACCGCCGCACAAGCGAGCGCCCGGTCGACACCCGCCCGTTCTTCGGGCGTGCTCACGGCCGTGATGTCCTCGACCGGCGGCTGCACGAGTCCCGGCCGGCCCCGCCGCAGGTTGATGAAGCCGAGCTGCTGCGACGTGAACAAGCGACGTGCTTGCGCATCGCTATCGGCTACGACCACGTTGAGCGCCAGCATCACGTGCGGTTGCGCGAGGCGTGGCGACGGCCGGAACGTCCCGCGATAAACCGCGAGCGCCTGCTCCAGCATGTCTGGCGCGAAATGCGATGCGAACGAATACCGCAGCCCGAGCCGCGCGGCGAGCTGCGCGCCGAACAGGCTCGAGCCCAGGATCCACGCTTCGACCTCGACACCCGCCCCGGGCACGGCACGCACCGACTGACCCGGGCGCACCGGCTCGAAGTACTGCAGCAGCTCGATCACGTCGGCCGGGAACTCCTCCGCCGCGGCGTAATAACGCCGCAGCGCACGGGTCGCCGCCGCGTCCGTACCCGGCGCCCGCCCAAGGCCGAGGTCGATTCGTCCTGGATAAAGCGTGGCCAGCGTGCCGAACTGCTCCGCGACCTGCAGCGGCGCGTGGTTCGGCAGCATGACGCCGCCGGCACCCACGCGGATCGTCGTCGTGGCGCCGGCGACGTGCCCGATCAGCACCGCGGTCGCCGCACTCGCGATGCCGGGCATGTTGTGGTGCTCCGCGAGCCAGTAGCGCCGGTAGCCCAGGCGCTCCGCGAGCCGTGCGAGCTCGATCATGTTCGCAAACGCACGGCGCTCGTCACTGCCTTCGGTGACGGGCACCAGGTCCAGGACCGAGACCGGAATCATCGAGCTCACGTCACCTCCCCGCTGCGTCGAGTGCAAGGCCGTGGCTACGATCTGCGCCTCGCGTACACCGCCCCGGCAATCGCCCCGATCACCACGCCCGCCGGGCCGGTGATGAACAGGCCCAGCATGGGCCCCTGGTTGGCCTCGGGCGCAAGGATCATCGGTCCGAAAAACCCGGCCACGAACCCCAACCCGCCCAGGATCACGGCCCCGAGGCCGGCCATCACAGCGACCGAGCTCGAGCCTTCCGCCGTGCCGTTCCAGACCTGACGCGACACGTGCACGGACGCCGCCAGCGCCACCACGCT
>CAYQAF010000601.1:0-1544 GCA_964415375.1 uncultured Alcaligenaceae bacterium | reverse complement strand
CTGTTCCGACCACGCGCCGGTCGACGACGACGCGAAGCAGGTGCCCTTCGCCGAAGCCGATCCGGGTGCCACGGGGCTCGAGCTCCTGCTTCCCCTCACGCTCAAGTGGGCATCCGAGGCCCGCGTGCCGCTCGTGCGGGCCCTTGCACGGGTCACGAGCCTGCCCGCGGCGATTCTCGGTGTCGACGCCGGCACGATCAAGGTCGGCGCACCGGCCGATATCGTCGTGTTCGATCCGCGCCGACCGTGGCGGGTCGAGCGCGGCGCGCTCGAGAGCCAGGGCAAGAACACGCCGTTCCTCGGCCTCGAAGTCGAGGGACGGGTACGAGCCACGCTGGTCGGTGGCGCGGTCGTGCACGAAAATTCGTAGTTCCGTCGAGGGCCGACCCGGAACCGATCCGGCCGGTCGCTGTCTTTCGTCTTCGCCACCCTTCCCCATCGCCGTGCCGCGGCGCGAAACCCAACCCGCAAGGAGAGAGCACCCATGAAAGAGATCGTCCATCCCGAGCTGCGCAGCCTGCTCGGGGATCCCCGCAACGTTGACCGACGCACGTTCGTCGTGACGAGCCTTGGCGCCGGCTTCGCGGCCGCCGTGCTGCCCGTGTCCGCGCAAACGATCGCCACCCCGGCCGACGGCCTCGTCTCCGGCGAGGTCAAGGTGCCCGCGAAGGGTGGCGACATGGTCGCCTACCGTGCGATGCCGGCGACCGGCGGTCCGTTCCCGACGATGCTCGTGGTCTCCGAGATCTTCGGCGTGCACGAGCACATCAAGGACGTCGTCCGCCGCTTCGCCAAGCTCGGCTACTTCGCGATCGCGCCGGAACTGTTCGCGCGCCAGGGCGACGCGGGCAAGGTCACCGACACGCAGGCGCTGATCCGCGACATCGTCGCCAAGACGCCCGACGCCGACGTCATGGCCGATCTCGATGCCACCGTCGCCTACGCGAAGGCGAGCGGCAAGGCCGACACCTCGAGGCTCGGCATCACCGGCTTCTGCTGGGGCGGGCGCACGACGCTCATGTACGCCGCGCACAACGCGGGGGTGAAGGCCGCGGTGCCGTGGTACGGACCGGTCGCGCGCAACTACCACCAGGGTGACAAGACCCCGCTCGACGTCGCGCCGCAGATCAAGGCGGCGGTGCTGGGCCTCTACGGCGGCGACGATCCCGGCATCCCCAACGACACCGTCGAGAAGATGTTCGCCGCGCTCAAGGCGGCAGGCAACGCGCGCACCGAAGTCGTGATCTACCCGGGAACGCCGCACGCGTTCCACGCCGATTACCGCCCGAGCTACCGCAAGGACAAGGCGGAGGACGGCTGGAAGCGGGCGACCGACTGGTTCAAGCAGTACCTCTGAGTTCCGCGCGGGACCTCGCACGACGACGGGCAGCCTGCGGGCCGCCCGTGTTCGTCGCCTCAGGCCGGCTTGCTGCGCGGCAGGCGTCCGAGCAGGAAGAACTCGTCGTTGGGCCGCATGTTGATGAGGTTGGCCATGCGGTTCGACAGCGCGAAGAACGCGGCGATCGCGCCGATGTCCCAGATGT
>CAYQAF010000600.1:0-1544 GCA_964415375.1 uncultured Alcaligenaceae bacterium | reverse complement strand
CCGAGGCCGCGCCAGACCTCGGGGCGCTCCGGAGCGAGCGTCGTCGCCTTTGCGAGGGCTTCGGCGGCTTCGGCGTGCTGCTTGAGCCGCGAGAAGCCCGAGCCCAGCGCCAGCCACGCGTCGGCGTTGTTGGGGTCCTTGCGGGTCCATTCGGCGGCGTGCAGCACCAGCACGTTCCAGTTGCCCGCCGCCGACAGCTCCCCGACCTTGGCGGCCAGTGCCTGCGCCTGCGTCTTTTGCGACTCAGCCGCGCTTAACGTACCGCCGGGCACGGTCGCCGCCACCTGCCCGGGGGACTTCGCTGCACCTGAAGGGCTGCTCGCGCCGCTCTGCGGCGCCGCCACAGCAACGGCCGGCGGCGGAGCGGATTCGCTCAGCACGAACCAGGCGCCGGCAAGCACGACGGCGCCACCGACCAAGGCGGCGATGATCCGGTTGCGGGTGAAGACTCCAGACAAGCCCCGGCCGGCCACGGCCGTGCGTGGCTCCGGTTGCAACCCGCCGATCACGCGCATGCGGCGCTCGGCGCGTTCGTGCTGCACCTCGCGTCGCGCCATGCGGATCGCCGTCGCGCGCGCCTTGAGATAGGCGGTGCGGGCGGCCGCCTCGTCGCCATTGGCGAGCGTGACCGCGCGCATCCACAGCGGCTGGTCGACCCGGCCGGCTTCGAGCTCGAGCGTCGCCTCCGCGAGGAAGCGCTCGGCGGCGCCGGCCGGCGCGATCGTCGGCGCACTCACTGGACTACCCTTCGCGCTGGCGCGCTCCGGGCCTGATTCGCCCTCGGGGCGGCCCTTCGGGCTCATCGGCGTGACGCCGGACGGCACCGCGGCGATGGGCGAGGGCGCGACGTACGTCATCGATGCCGGTGCCGGTCGGTGTTCGTCGATCGGTTCCAGGGACAGTTCGAGCGGAGATTCCGGCGGCGGCGACGCCATTTCGGGCGCGTTCGCGGCGGCGGAGTTCGACGGACGGAGGTCTTTCGCCGAGAAGCGGGGCAACGTCGGCAGGCTGGCGAGGTCCTCTTCCGGCGCGACCGAGCCGCGCGATGCATCGGGATCGTCGACCAGGTGAAGTTCCGGTAGGTCCGAGTTGCGTGCGTAGGCGTTCATGCCTGCTGCCTTGCAAGCACCGTACCAAGTAGGCAGTTCACCGTCACCCGGTGGGGTACAAGACCGCCTGTCGCTGCGGACGTCCCACCCGAGGCCGCGCCACGCGAGGGATCGCGGCGGGTCCGAAGGTGAAAATCGCCGGGCGTAAAATCGATCCATGTTGCGGCCTGCGCTCGGCGTCACATTGCTTGCGGCGATCGCGTGCGCCGATGCCGCGATGCTCCGCGTCACGCATCCCTACGGCGAAGTGATCGATAGGGGTGTGGCGAGCGCGGAGATCCAGGCGACCTACCCGGACCGGATCGACTGCACGATTGCACCGGCCGTGGCGATCGTTGGAAGCACGGTCACGATCACCGCGCGCCGGCTCGATCCCAGCGCACCGCCCGGGACCTGTCCGGCGGAGGTCGCCGTGCCGATCGGCCAGCTCGCGCG
>CAYQAF010000599.1:0-1553 GCA_964415375.1 uncultured Alcaligenaceae bacterium | reverse complement strand
CGACCGCATAGAATGCAGAGCTTTTCCGGAGACGTGGCCGAGAGGTCGAAGGCACTCCCCTGCTAAGGGAGCATACGGGCCAAAACCTGTATCGAGGGTTCGAATCCCTCCGTCTCCGCCAAGTCTTTTCTGTACGGTCCGAAGACATGGGTTACGGACCGTACCTAAGACATAGGTAACACTGCCGACTCGAACGGACTCTGTCCGCCCCGGCCACAAGGGTACCGGTCTCGGCGGGCGTGCTCCGGCCGCGCCGCCCGGAAGAACGCAGAGCCCCGCGCAGTGCGGGGCTCTTTCGCGCGAGGCCGGCGCGGCGCATGGATCTCGCCACCGCGCCGTGCCCACGCGTCAGGCGAGGTCGAACCGATCGAGGTTCATCACCTTGCCCCAGGCCGCGACGAAGTCGTCGACGAACTTCCGCCGGTTGTCGTCGCAGGCGTAGACCTCGGCGATCGCGCGAAGCTCGGAGTTCGACCCGAACACGAGGTCGACCCGCGTACCCGTCCAACGCACCTCGCCCGACGTGCGTTCGCGACCGTCGTACACGCCTTCGTTCGCGGTCGGACTCCACTCGGTGCGCATGTCGAGCAGATTGACGAAGAAGTCGTTGGTCAGGCTCCCGGGCGTGCTCGTCAGGACCCCGTGGCTCGACTGCCCCGTGTTGGCGCCCATCGCCCGCATGCCGCCGACCAGCACCGTCATCTCCGGCGCGGTCAGCGTCAGTAACTGGGCGCGATCGACCAGCAGATCTTCGCCCCGCCCCGTGACGCCCGCACGAACCCAGTTGCGGAAGCCGTCGGCGACCGGTTCCAGCGCGGCGAAGGACTCCGCGTCGGTCTGCTCCTGCGCGGCGTCGGTGCGCCCGGGCGAGAACGGCACCCCGACCGGGTAACCAGCCTTTCGAGCTGCCTCCTCGACGCCGGCACAACCCGCCAGCACGATGAGGTCGGCGAGCGACACCTTCTTGTTGCCGCGCTGGGCGCCATTGAACTCGTTGCGGATGGTCTCGAGCTTCTGCAGCACTACCGCCAGTTCGGTCGGCTGGTTCACGTCCCAGTCCTTCTGGGGAGCAAGCCGGATGCGTGCGCCATTCGCGCCGCCGCGGTTGTCGGAGCCGCGGAAGGTCGAAGCCGCGCCCCACGCCGTGGTCACCATCTGCGGCACGGTGAGCCCCGAGACGAGGATCCTCCCCTTGAGCGCCGCGACGTCCTGCGTGCCTATCAGCTCGTGGTCCACGGCGGGAACGGGATCCTGCCAGATCAGCTCCTCGGCAGGCACCTCCGGACCGAGGTAGCGGACGCGCGGGCCCATGTCGCGGTGGGTGAGCTTGAACCAGGCGCGCGCGAAGGCGTCGGCGAAGGCCTGCGGGTCCTTGTGGAAGCGGCGCGAGATCTTCTCGTAAGCCGGGTCGAAGCGCAGCGCCAGGTCCGCGGTGCTCATCATCGGCGGATGCTTCTGCGACGGGTCGTGGGCGTCCGGGATCATGTGCTCGGGACGCACGTTCTTCGCGACCCACTGCTTCGCGCCCGCCGGGCTCCGGGTAAGCTCCCACT
>CAYQAF010000598.1:0-1553 GCA_964415375.1 uncultured Alcaligenaceae bacterium | reverse complement strand
TGAGCCGCAGGCCGACGACCTCCTTGCCGTCCCAGGTGCCGCGGCAGACGACGCCCGTGTCGGGAATCGACGCGGCGTCGGAGCCCGCTCGCGGACCTGTGAGCGCGAAGCAGGGCACGTCCTCGCCGCGCGCGAGCCGCGGCAGGTAGTGGTTCTTCTGCTCCTCGGTGCCGTAGTGCAGCAGCAGCTCGGCCGGGCCGAGCGAGTTCGGCACCGCAACGGTCGACGAGCACGTCGCGCTGCGGCTCGCGAGTTTCACGAGCACGCAGGAATGCGCGTAGGCCGAGAAACCGAGGCCGCCATACGACTTCGGGATGATCATCGCGAAGAAGCCTTTCTTCTTAAGGTAGTCCCAGACGTGCGGCGGCAGGTCCGCGCGGCGGTGGGTGATGTCCCAGTCGTCGACCATGCGGCACAGCTCCTCGCACGGACCGTCGATGAACGCCTGTTCCTCGGCCGTGAGCTGCGGCGCCTTCGCCGACAGCAGCTTCGGCCAGTCGGGCTTGCCAGTGAAGAGCTCGCCGTCCCACCAGACGGTGCCGGCCTCGAGCGCCTCGCGCTCGGTGTCGGACATCGTCGGCAGCATGCGCCGGTACACCATCAGGAACGGCTTGGTGACGTAGCGCAGCCGGACCGCGTCGATGTTCAGCAGCACCAGCGCGGCGAACGCAGTCCACAGGGCGATGGTCCAGGGCAGCGAGCCGCTGCCGAAGACGCTGTAAGCGACCAGCACGACGGCGACCGCGACCGTCGCCGCGCGCAACGAGACCCGGTGGTACGCCAGATAGAGCGCGCCGCCGAAGAAAATCAGGAGCCACATCAGGAACGTCAGCACTGCCTTGATCCCCCGCAGTGAGGCGGGGCGGTGTGCCCCGATTCAGTGACCAATATGCCCTCGGATGCTGCGCTGCCGCAATAGAAAATTCTTCAATTGGGGCAAAGACTTGCTTCGGAGATCAGGCTGCCGTGGATGTCGTCCGCGCCGGCCTGCTATTGTGCAGTGCAGTAAAGTAGCGCATTCAAAGACATACGCCGACGGACCGCCGGTTCAGGGCGAAAGCAGCCGGTTCACGACGCTGTCGATCGAGTCCCTGACCGTCGCGGCGTCGATGTCGGGATGGCGCACTGCGGTGACCGCCAGACCCCTGATGAAGCATTCCAGCAGGAACGCGCGGGTCGCCACGGTTTCGGGCGGCAGCCCGAGGCCCCCGTCCTGCCGGGCACGGTTCATCCAGGCCCCGAGGTCCGAGAGGATCAGAGCGTCCGACCGGCGCAGGGCTGCGGCGATCTGCGGATCCCGAGTGGCCTCGGCGCTCATCTCGAGGAACAGCGCCACGCTCATCGCGCCCGGGTCGCGGGCTTGCCAGCGGTTGAACACGTCCAGCAGCGCGGCGACCAGTTCGCTCGACGAACGCAGCTGTGCGATCTGGCTGCGGCCTTCCTGCAACTCGCGCTCGATGATCGCCAGCACGATCGCGCTCTTGTTCACGAAATAGCGGTACATCAATCCCGCGCTCATTTGCGCGGTCTCGGCGATGCTGGCCATGCTGGCC
>CAYQAF010000597.1:0-1557 GCA_964415375.1 uncultured Alcaligenaceae bacterium | reverse complement strand
CCTGTACGACTTCCGCAGCGACAACGTCGGCGGCGCCGCGCCCGAGATTCTCGAGGCGATCGTCGCAGCCAACACCGGCACCGCGGCCCCCTACGGTGACGACGAATACACGCGGCGCATGAACGAGCGGTTCGCGACGCTCTTCGAGCGCGAGGTGCAGGTGTACCCGCTGTCGAGCGGTACCGGCTCGAATTCGATCGCGCTGTCCGCACTGGCGAACCCATACGGGGCGATCTACTGTCACGAAACCGCGCACATCAACGTGTACGAGTGCGGCGCACCCGAGTTCTTCACGGGCGCCAAGCTCGTGGCCCTGCCCGGCCGCGATTTCAAACTCGAGCCTGCCATGCTCGACGACGCGCTCGGCCTCGCCGGCCGCGGCAACCCGACGCGCGTACAGCCGTTTGCGCTCAACATCACCCAGCCCACCGATTTCGGCACGCTTTACTCGCTCGCCGAGATCGCCATGCTGTGCGAGGTGGCGCACCGCCACGGGCTGCGCGTGCACATGGACGGCGCGCGTTTCGCCAACGCCGTCGCGGCGCTCGGCTGCACCCCCGCAGACCTGACCTGGCGCTGCGGCGTGGACGTGCTGTCGCTCGGCGCGACCAAGAACGGCGCGATCAACGCCGAAGCCGTCGTCGTGTTCGATGCCGATCTCGCGCGCGAGATCCCTTACCGGATGAAGCGCGGCGGGCAGGTGCTGTCCAAAGCGCGTTTCGTGTCGGCACAGCTTGCGCGCTACGTCGCCGACGACCGCTGGCTCGAGCGTGCCCGGCGGGCCAATGCCCACGCGGCTTCGCTGGCGCGGCAGCTCGCGGCGCTGCCCGGCGTTTCGCTCGTGGCGCCGGTGGAGGTCAACATGATCTTCCTGCGCATGCCCGACGCGGCCGTGGCCGCGCTGGATCGCGGCCCGTTCCACTATTACAAGCTCGGTCGCGACGTGCGTCTCGTGTGCCGGCCCGACCAGGAGCCCGCCGGCCTCGAAGCGCTGGTCCGCTGCGTCCGCGACGCAGTCATGACGCGGCACTGAGCTCGGGTACGATGATGGCCCCACGCAGGAGCCCGCATGCGACCCAGTGATCCCCGGACGAGCTTCGGCACCCGGACCACGCCGGCAGCGTGGCATCTCGTCCTGGCGCTCGCGGCGCTGCTTTCGGCGATCGTCGCGCAAGCACAGGAAATGCAGGTCATCGAGCTGCGTCACCGACTGGCAACAGACGTCATTCCCATCGTGCAGCCGTTGCTCGAACCCGGAGGCGTGATCACCGGAATGGACGGCATGCTGTTCGTGCGCACCAGCCCGGCCAACCTGGCGCAGATCCGCCAGGCCGTCGAGGTTCTCGACCGCCAGCCTCGCCAGTTGCTCGTGACCGTGGGCCAGGGCACGGTGACGAGCGCGGACACGTCAAGCGTGCGCGGCTCGGCGACGATCGGCGGCGGCGACGTCCAGGTGGGCGTAAACCGCCCGCCCGGCACGGAACCCGGCGCGAGCGTGCGGGTCGACGACCGGTCGCAGCGCGCCGACCTGTCCAACGTCAGCTCGGTGCGCGCGCT
>CAYQAF010000596.1:0-1558 GCA_964415375.1 uncultured Alcaligenaceae bacterium | reverse complement strand
GATGGCGAAGAAGCAGGCCTGCGTCACGGTGTTGATGCGGCCGGCGAGGCCCGCCTCCTTCGCGACGGCGAGCGCGTCGACGACGAAGAAGCGGAGCCTCTTGTCGAGGATCTGCTGCTGGGCCTCGCGTGGCAGCTTGGCCCACACCACGTCCGGTCCGTAGGGGCTGTTGAGCAGGAACGTCGCGCCGGGCCGGGCGAGCGCCAGCACGTCGAGCTTTTCCATGAACTCGAACTGATGGCAGGCGATGAAGTCGGCCCGGCGGATGAGGTAGGACGACTCGATCGGCTTCGGTCCGAAGCGCAGGTGCGAGACCGTGATCGCGCCCGACTTCTTGCTGTCGTAGACGAAGTAGCCCTGGGCGTGGAGCGGCGTGTTCTCGCCGATGATCTTGACCGTGTTCTTGGTCGCCCCGACGGTGCCGTCGGCGCCGAGCCCGTAGAACACCGCGCGCGTGACGCCCGGCGGCTCGGTGTCGAACGCATCGTCGACCGCGAGCGAGAGGTGCGTGACGTCGTCGACGATGCCGACGGTGAAGTGACGCTTCGGCTTCGCCCCGGCGAGCTCGTCCAGCACGGCCTTCGCCATGGCCGGCGTGTATTCCTTCGACGACAGGCCGTAGCGACCGCCGATCACCCGCGGCATCGGCGCCGATTCCGGCCACGCCTCGGCGAGCGCGGTGACGATGTCCTGGTACAGCGGTTCGCCGATCGCGCCGGGCTCCTTGGTGCGGTCGAGCACCGCGATCGCGTGCACCGTCTGCGGCAATGCCGTAACGAAAGCCTCGGTGTCGAACGGCCGGTACAGGCGCACCGTCAGGAGGCCGACCTTCTCGCCTGCGGCGACGAGCTTCGCGACCGCCTCGTGCGAGGCGCCGACGCCCGATCCCATCTGCACGAGGACGCGCTCGGCGTCGGGTGCGCCGGCGTAGTCGAACAGCCCGTAGCGACGCCCGGTGAGCTTCGCGAACCGCTCCATCGACTCGCGCACGATGCCCGGCACGGCGAGGTAGAACGGGTTGCACGACTCGCGCGCCTGGAAGAACACGTCCGGGTTCTGCGCGGTCCCGCGCAACTTGGGATTGTCCGGATTGAGCGCGCGATCGCGGTGCGCCCGGACCAGGTCCTCGTCGATCAGCGCGCGGACGTCCTCCTCGAGCAGGAGCTCGATCTTGTTGACCTCGTGGCTGGTGCGAAAGCCGTCGAAGAAGTGCAGGAACGGCACGCGCGCCTTCAGCGTGGACATGTGGGCGATCATCGCCATGTCCTGCGCCTCCTGCACGCTTGCCGCAGCGAGCAGCGCGAAGCCGGTGGTGCGCGCCGCCATGACGTCGCTGTGGTCGCCGAAGATCGACAGCGCGTGCGTGGCGAGCGTGCGCGCCGCGATGTGGAACACCACCGGCGAGAGCTCGCCGGCGATCTTGAACATGTTCGGCAGCTTGAGCAGCAGGCCCTGCGAGGCGGTGAAGGTCGTCGTCAGCGCGCCGGCCTGCAGCGAGCCGTGCACCGCACCCGCGGCGCCGGCCTCGCTCTGCATCTCGATCACCTCCGGCACCATG
>CAYQAF010000595.1:0-1573 GCA_964415375.1 uncultured Alcaligenaceae bacterium | reverse complement strand
TGCGCCTGCAGGGGCTGGCCGGGGATGGCGCGGCGCCCGACGTGTACCTGGTGCTCGCAGGGCCGGCCGCGGAAGCGGCCGGATTGCCGCTTGCCGAATCGCTGCGCGACGCGGTGCCGGGCCTCCGGATCGAGTCGAACTGCGGCGGCGGCAGCTTCAAGTCGCAGCTCAAGCGAGCGGACCGCAGCGGCGCGCGCTGCGCGATCATCGTCGGGGACGACGAGGTTGCGCGCCGGGTGGCCACGCTGAAGCTGCTGCGCGAGGATGCGGGCCAGAAGCAGGTGCCGCTGGCCGGCCTTGCGGCCGAGCTGGCGCCACTGATGGCCGCTCGGGGCGGAGGACAGGAATAATCACCGCCGGGCGCGCGCCCGGCACGACGGAGTTGCGATACGTGGAAGACCTGACAGACAACGAACGCGAAGAACAGATCCGCCGCTGGTGGAGCGACAACTGGGCGTGGATCATCGGCGGCGTCGCACTCGGCCTGGCAATGCTCGCAGGGTGGCAGTACTGGCAGCGCAACCAGGCGCAGACCGCCGAGCAGGACGCGCGCAGTTACCGTGCGGTCATCGAGTCGCTGTCGCGCGACCAGCGCGACGAGGCGGTGAAGCAGGCGGCCGAGCTGCGCGAGCGGCGGCCGGGATCCGCGTACGCCGACCAGGCCGAACTCGCGCTGGCGAGGGCCGCGATCGACCGGCGCGAATTTGACGAGGCGACGCGGTTGCTCAAGGGCATCACCGATCGCTCGAAGGACGTCGAACTGCGGCGGGTCGCCCAGAGCCGCCACGCGCGCGTGCTGGTCGAGCAGGGCAAGCACGACGAGGCGATCGCGCTGCTCGATCCGGCGCAAGCCGGGGCGTTCGCGGCCCTGTTCCACGATATTCGCGGCGATGCGTATGCAGCCAAGGGCGATGCCGCCTCCGCGAAGCGCGAGTTTGAGGCGGCGCTCGCTGCGGGCGACGAAGCCCTCGGCGTCGATCGCGCGTTCATCGAGTTGAAGCGCGACGCGACGCCGCTCGCGGTCGCCGCCGCGCCAGCCGCGGAGGCGAGCGGCCAATGACACGCCGGCCCGCGCTGGCCCTGCTTGCGGCACTGGCCCTGCTGGCCGGCTGCGACAAGGACAAGGACGTCGATCCGCCGGCCGAACTCGTCGACCTGAAGCAGGTGCTGCCCGTGCAGCGGCTCTGGTCCACGGGCGTCGGAGGCGGCGGCGAGGAGCTGCGTCTCGCGCTCGGCCTCGCCGAGCACGACGGCGTCATCTTCGCGGCTGCGCGGGACGGCAAGGTGCAGGCCCTCGATCCGGCCAATGGCCGCAATCGCTGGCAGGTCGACCTGAAGGCCGACCTGTCCGCGGGTCCGGGCGCGGGTGAAGGGCTGGTCGCCGTCGGCTCGCCCGCCGGCATTCTGTTTGCGCTTGACGCGGCCACGGGCGAACAGCGCTGGAAGATCCAGGCCGGCGGGGAAATCCTTGCGCCGCCGCTCGTCGCGGCGGAGCGCGTCGTCGTGCGGCTCGTCGATGGGCGCATGCGGGCCTTCGCCACGGCGGACGGCAAGGAAGTCTGGATGGCCGAGG
>CAYQAF010000594.1:0-1585 GCA_964415375.1 uncultured Alcaligenaceae bacterium | reverse complement strand
CCACGGTGGGAGCGGCGACGTGAAGATCTCCGAGATCTCGGTCAAGCGGCCGGTCTTCGCGACCGTCGTCAGCCTGCTGCTCGTGATCCTGGGCCTGCTCGCGTACTCGCGGCTCTCGGTGCGCGAGCTGCCCGAGGTCGAGTCGCCGGTGGTGTCCATCGAGACCACGTACCGCGGCGCGGCCGCCGACGTGGTCGAGACCAAGATCACCCAGATCATCGAGGATCGCGTCTCGGGCATCGAGGGCGTCACCAAGATCACCTCGCAGAGCGTGGACGGCCGCTCGAGCATCAACCTCGAGTTCGTTCCGGAACGCGACGTCGACGGGGCGGCGAACGACGTGCGCGACCGCGTGTCGCGCGTCGCCTCGAATCTGCCGCCGGAGGCGGATCCGCCCGAGATCGGCAAGGTGGATTTCAACGCCGAGCCGGTCATCTGGCTCAACCTGTCGAGCAGCACGCTCGACGTGCTCGAGCTCACCGACTATGCCGAACGGGTAATCGCCGAACGCCTCGGCGTCTTGCCGGGCGTGGCGCGGGTGCGCTTCGGCGGGGCGCGCCGCTACGCGATGCGCGTGTGGATCGACCGGGAGGCGCTCGCGGCCCGCCAGCTGACCGTGACCGACATCGAGAACGCGCTGCGCCGGGAGAACGTGCAGCTGCCGGCCGGCCGCCTCGAGTCGTCGCAGCGCGAGCTCACGCTGCGCACCGAGACCGGGCTCAACTCTGAGAACGATTTCCGCGAGCTGGTGATCGGCCGCGGTACGGACGGCTACCTCGTGCGCCTTCGGGAAGTTGCCGACGTACGCCTTGCGGCCGAGAACGACCGAACGCTGTCGCGCTCCAACGGCGTGCCCGGCATAAGCATCGGCGTCGAGCAGGTCTCGAAGGCCAACACGCTCGAGGTCGCCTCAGCCGTTCGCGACGAGATGGAGCGCCTGCGCTCGCAGCTGCCGCCCGGCACGGTGCTCGAGGTGAACATGGACCGCTCCTTGTTCATCCGCGAGTCCATGAAGGAAGTAGTGATCGCGCTGGTGATCTCGCTGATGCTCGTGCTGCTGGTGATCTACCTGTTCCTCGGCAACCTGCGCGCCACGCTGATCCCCGCGGTCACCATTCCCGTCTCCATCACCGCGGCGTTCATGGTGATGGCCTGGTTCGGTTTCTCGATCAACGTGCTGACGCTGCTCGGGCTGGTGCTCGCCATCGGCCTCGTGGTGGACGACTCCATCATCGTGCTCGAGAACATCTACCGCCGCATGGAGGAGGGCGAGCCACCGCTGGTCGCGGCCGTGGACGGCAGCCGCGAGATCGGTTTCGCGGTCATTGCGACCACCCTGGTGCTCATCGCGGTGTTCGTCCCGATCTCCTTCCTGCAGGGCAACGTCGGCAAGCTGTTCCGCGAGTTCGGCATCACCGTCGCGGCCGCCGTGGCGTTCTCCTCGCTGGTGGCGCTGACGCTCACTCCGATGCTGAGCTCGAAGCTGCTGGCCGGCGGCGCGACGCGCTCGTGGCTGTCGAACTCGGTGGACGCGTTCTTCCACCGGCTGTCTGCGGCGTACGCCAGGCTGCTGCGTCGGCTGATG
>CAYQAF010000593.1:0-1585 GCA_964415375.1 uncultured Alcaligenaceae bacterium | reverse complement strand
CGGTGTCGGTGGTGAAGAACGGGTTGCCGGTGCCGGCGGCGAAGATCACCACCTTCTGCTCCTCGAGGTAGCGCAACGCCTTGCCGCGGATGTAGGGCTCGGCCACCTGATCGATGCGCAGCGCCGACTGCACCCGCGACACGACACCGCCCGCCCGCAGTGCGTCCTGCAGCGCGAGCGCGTTCATCAGCGTGGCGAGCATGCCCATGTAGTCGGCCGTCGCGCGGTCCATGCCCGCCGCGCCGAGCGCGACACCGCGGAAGATGTTGCCGCCGCCGATGACGATGCCGATCTGCACACCCAGCGCCTGCACCTCGGCGATCTCGCGCACGATGCGGTCGATCACCTCCCGGTTGATCCCGTAGGCGTCGTCGCCCATCAGCGCCTCGCCCGACAGCTTGAGCAGGATCCGGCGGTAGCGCGGCGCCGCATGCGCTGCGGCACCGGACACCACGGCGGCCAGCGGGGCGGCAGTGGACGCGTTCATCGGACAGCCTCCGTTCGGATACGTCCGGCCGACACCGGCCGGAACCTCTGGCGCGGGACGCGCAGCCGACCCGCGGCCGCACGCGCCGTGTTCGCCTAAGCCTTCGCCATCGCGGCCACCTCGGCCGCGAAATCGTCCTTGCGCTTCTCGATGCCCTCGCCGACCACGTACATCGTGAATCCGTTCACGGTGGCGCCCTTCTGCTTCAGGAGCTCGGCGACCGTCTGCTTGCCGTCGCCCTTGACGAAGGCCTGGCCCGTCAGCGTGACTTCGGCGAGGAACTTCGCCACGGCCCCCTCGACCATCTTCTCGACGATGTTGGCGGGCTTGCCGGACTCCGCCGCGCGCGCCGCCGCGATGCCGCGCTCGCGCTCGACCACGTCCGCAGCCACGCCGGTGCGGTCGACCGCCAGCGGCTTCGATGCGGCGATGTGCATCGCGAGATCCTTGCCCAGCGTGTCGTCGCCACCGGCGACGTCGACCATCACGCCGATCCTGACGCCGTGCACGTAGGACGCGAGCCTGCCGGCGGCGACGCGGCGCGCGTAACGGCGTACGGTCATGTTCTCGCCGATCTTCTGCACCAGCGCGATGCGGCGTGCCTCGACGGTGTCGCCGGACGGGAGCTTCGCCGCACCGAGCGCGGCGAGGTCGGCCGGGTCATCGCGGACGACGACCGCCGCCACCTCGGCGGCAAAAGCCCTGAACTCGTCGTTCTTGGCGACGAAGTCGGTCTCGCAATTGACCTCGACGATTGCGCCCGACTTGCCGTCCGCGCCGACCGCGAGGCCGATCACACCCTCGGCGGCGACGCGGTCGGCGGCCTTCGACGCCTTGGCGCCGCTCTTGATGCGCAGCAACTCCTCCGCCTTGGCGAGGTCGCCGGCGGTTTCGGTCAGCGCCTTCTTGCACTCCATCATGCCCAGCCCGGTGCGCTGGCGCAGCTCCATCACCATGCTCGCGGAAATTTCCGCCATCTCGTTGCTCCGTATCGTATTGCGTGGGACGGCGCGCCGCTCGTGCGACCGTCGAATCTCAAGCGTCCCGGGGTGCGCTGCGCGCACCGCCCAGGCCACCGCGGCCTCGTCGCCGGCATCG
>CAYQAF010000592.1:0-1601 GCA_964415375.1 uncultured Alcaligenaceae bacterium | reverse complement strand
GTCGAGGTGCCGGACCCGCGCCTCGCCCAACTCGCCGCGATCGCGAAACCGGAGAAGGTAATCCCTGCGGCCGTTGAATTCGTCGACATCGCGGGGCTGGTCGCCGGGGCTTCGAAAGGCGAGGGCCTCGGCAACCAGTTCCTCGCCAACATCCGCGAGACCGACGCCATCGCGCACGTGGTCCGCTGCTTCGTCGACGAGAACGTGGTGCACGTCGCCGGCAAGGTCGACCCGGTCTCCGACGTCGAGACCATCCACACCGAGTTGGCGCTCGCCGACCTCGCGTCGGTGGAGAAGCAAATCACGAAGGTGGAGAAGGTCGCGCGCGCGGGCGGCGACAAGGAGGCGAAGCGCCTGCACGAGGTGCTGGTCAAGGTGCAGGCGGTGCTGAACGAGGGCCGTCCCGCGCGCGCCACCGATCTCTACGAGGAGGAGAAGGCCCTGCTGAAGCCGTTCTTCCTGCTCACGATGAAGCCGACGATGTACGTGGCGAACGTCGACGAGCGCGGCTTTCACGACAATCCGCTGCTCCAGCGCCTCGAAGCCTATGCAAAGGCCGAGGGCGCGCCGGTGGTCCCGGTGTGCGCGAAGCTCGAGAGCGAGATCGCCGACCTCGAGGGCGACGACAAGCAGGCGTTCCTCGACGACCTCGGCCTCGCCGAGCCGGGGCTCGACCGTGTGATCCACGCGGGCTACAAGCTGCTCGGCCTGCAGACCTACTTCACGGCGGGGCCGAAGGAGGTGCGCGCCTGGACCATCCACGTGGGGGATACGGCGCCGAAGGCAGCCGGCGTGATCCACACCGACTTCGAGCACGGCTTCATCCGCGCCGAGGTGATTGCCTTCGCCGACTTCATGGCCGCCAAAGGGGAGCACGGCGCCAAGGAAGCGGGCAAGATGCGCCTCGAGGGGAAGGACTACGTGATGCACGACGGCGACGTCGTGCACTTCCGCTTCAACGTCTGAACGCGGGGCTACACGATGCAACGACGACACTTCCTGCCCGCCGTGCTGGCGGTCGCGCTGTCCGGCTGCGCGACGCTGCAGCGGCCAATCGCTCCCGAGGTGATCGCGAGCCGCGTGCGCGTGGTCGAGGCGCGGCTACCCGAGATCCGTCTCGCCGTCGAGCTGACGCTGCGCAGCCGCAACCTCCTGCCGCTGCCCATCGATGCGCTGGACGCGACGCTCTCGCTCGCAGGCGTGGACGTGGGCCGCGCGACGCTCGAGCAGCCGGTGACGCTTCCCGCGTACGGCGAGGCGCGCGTTGCGCTGGACGTGCGCGCCGACGCCTCGGCGTCCCTGCCGAGCATCGCTGCCGCGCTGGGCGCCGCAGCGCCGCTCGAGTACGAGCTCGCCGGCACGCTGCGCCTCGCGGACGGCACGTCGTGGCCGTTCCGCCGTCGCGGCGCGGTGTTGCGCGACCGCAGGCCGTGAGCCCGAAGGGCCGCCCCGAGGGGGAATCAGGCCCGGAGCGCGCTGCGCGAAGGGTAGTCCAGTGAGCGCGCTCGCGTTCACCAAGATGCAGGGACTCGGCAACGACTTTGTCGTCGTCGATGCCACGACGCGGCCGTTCACGCTCGACGCCGCGCAGATCCGCGCGC
>CAYQAF010000591.1:0-1608 GCA_964415375.1 uncultured Alcaligenaceae bacterium | reverse complement strand
CGTCTTCCAGCGCGGTTTCCAGCTCCTTGACGAACAGGCCCTTGCCGCCGACCTTCGACAGCGCGCGGTCGAGGATCTGGTCGCCGCGCGTGGTCATGCCTAGCAGCTCGACGCGCGAGCCGGGGTGCAGCTCGCGCAGGCGGTCACGCACGTGCTCGGCCTGCCACAGGGCAAGGGGGCTTTCGCGGGTGGCGATGATCCACGGACTGGTCATGACGGCTGGGCCTTCCTGGCGACGCCGCGTATCCTAGCGTGCGTCGCGCCGACCCCAGGGCTGGGGGCCGGTACTCGTTCGCGCGCAGGCCCGCGCGACCGACGCCAACGGCAGCCCATCGGAACACTGCCGACCGACAACAAGTGGATCGCGCCGGCCCGGACGACTCGCCGCTCCCGCTCCAGGAAGCGCTGCGCCTGTACCGCCTCGGCAGGACCGCCGAGGCTGTCGCCCTCCTGGCCGATCTGGCGCGTGCGCATCCGAACGACGCCCGCGTGCTGTTCGCGTATGCGACTGCGGAGCTCAGGACAGGCAATCTGGACCGCGGCATTGCCCTGCTCGGCCGGTTGATCGAGAGCGAACCCGGGAACGCCGTCGCGCACTACCAGCTCGGTGTCGCCCTCGATGAGCTCGGGCGCAGGGAAGATGCGCTGCGCAGCTACGAACGCGCGATCGAAGCCGGGCCCGGCCTCGCCGAGGCGCACAACAACCGCGCCCTCGCCCTGAAGGCGCTCGGGCGCCAGGCCGAAGCACTGGCCGGATTCGAGCGCGCAATCCGCATCAGGCCGGACTATGCGAACGCCCACTCCAACCTGGCCACCGTGCTGCGCGACCAGGGACGGCTGGTGGAGGCGCTGCGCGCCTGCGACCTTGCGCTGCGGATTCAGCCGGATCACCCCGATGCGCTCTGCAACCGCGGCATCACCTTGAACGATCTGCAGCGGTTCGACGAATCGCTGGCCTGCTTCGATCGGGCGATCGCGATCCGACCCGACCATGCGGAGGCGCATGGCCACCGAGGCCACGCGCTGCACGCTCTGCAGCGCATCGACGAGGCCGTCGCAAGCTTCCAGCGCGCGGCGGACCTGACGCCCGGTGGCGGCGTGTGGCTCGGGAGCCTGCTGGACGCGAAGCTCGCGGCCTGCGACTGGGAGAACGCCGACGAGTACGCCCGGCGCATCGCCTCTGCCATCGAGTCGGGCCGGCGCGTGGTCGATCCTTTCACCGTGATGCTGGTCAACGGCGATCCTGCAGTGCAGAAGCGGGCAGCGGAGATCTGGGCCGGCAGCCTGGCGATGGAAGATCGCTCGCCCGCGACCCTGCCGCCCGGTCGTAGGCGCGGCAGGATCCGCCTCGGCTACTTCTCTGCCGACTTCCACTACCACGCGACCGTGCACCTGATCGTGCAGATGCTGGAGCACCACGACCGGTCGCGTTTCGATCTGGTGGGATTTTCTTTCGGCCCCGAGACCGATCACGCGTGGCGAAGGCGAATCCGCCGCTGCTTCGACGAGTTCATCGACGCGCGCACGATGACGGACCGCGGCATCGTCGAACTCGCGCGGCGCCTTCGGATCGACGTCGCCGTCGACCTGAAGGGCTTCACCAGGAAC
>CAYQAF010000590.1:0-1622 GCA_964415375.1 uncultured Alcaligenaceae bacterium | reverse complement strand
GATGCGGAAGTCCGTGAAGACCGACGCCGCGCCGTCGCCGATGCGCGAGCCGACGACCGTCGTGTCGCCGAACCCCGCGACCACCGACGCGACCTCCTCCGGCTCGGCACGCCGGATGTCGACGCGTGCCGCGACGATCGTCGTGCCCGGCAATGCCGAGAGCCACTCGCGCGGCAGCACGTCGAGAGCACCCGCGTCCGGCGGCGCGTCCGTGGTCACCCGGCGGAAGAACGTGAGGCCGGTGAACTCGGTGTGGCGCTCCCATTTCACCCGCAGGGCGTTGCCCTCGAGCCAGGCGAAGGTCGCAGTCGCCGCGGGCGCCGCCACGCCGAGGAACGCCGCGAGCTCCGCGATGCTGCGCGCTTCCTGCGCCCGCGCCTCCGGAGCAACACGCAAGGCGAGGTGCGCGACGCGCTCCGGCGTGAGGATGCGCGCCGGAGGCCGCGCGTGCACCTCGTCGTGCAGGATGCGCCGCTGCGGATCGTCGGCCGGGAAAGCGCGCCCCCTGCCATACGCGACTCCGGGCGCGTCGGTCATCGTGCAGGGCACCCGATCGTGGTGGGAGCGCGCATCACAAGCGCTGTTCGAGCCATCCCTCGATCGAGCGCATCGCCTCGGGCAGCGCCGCCGGGTTGGTGCCGCCGGCCTGCGCCATGTCGGGACGACCGCCGCCCTTGCCGCCCACCTGCTGCGCGACGTGGTTGACGAGGTCGCCCGCCTTCACCTTGCCCGTCAGGTCCTTGGTCACGCCCGCGATCAGCGACACCTTGCCTTCGCTTACGCTCGCGAGCACCGCGACGCCGCTTTGCATGCGGTCCTTGATCTTGTCGAGCGTCTCGCGCATCACCGTGGCATCGGCGTTGTCGAGCACCAGCGCCAGCGCCTTCACGCCCTTCACGGTGCGGATGCCCGCACCGACGACCTCGTCGAGGCGGGCGAGCGCGAGTTGCCCACGCAGCCGCCCCACTTCCTTCTCGAGCGACTTCGCGTGCTCGGCGATCTGCGTAATGCGCGCCTCGATCTCGTTTGCGGGGACCTTGAGCGCGGCAGCGGCGGAGGCGAGCGTGGCCTCCTGCGCCTGCACGTACGCAAGTGCGCCCTTGCCGGTCGTGGCCTCGACGCGCCGGATGCCGGCCGCAACGCCGCCCTCGGCGAGGATCTTGAACAGGCCGATGTCTCCGGTGCGCGCGACGTGCGTGCCGCCGCACAGCTCTCGCGACGTGCCGATGTCGAGCACGCGCACCTCGTCGCCGTACTTCTCCCCGAACAGCATCATCGCGCCGACCTGCTGCGCCTCGGCGATCGGCATCACCCGCGCCTGCGCGGCCGCATTGTCGAGAATCTCGGCGTTGACGATCGCCTCGACGCGACGGATCTCGTCCTCGGTCATCGGCCCGTGGTGCGCGAAGTCGAAGCGCGTCTTGTCCGGATCGACCAGCGAGCCCTTCTGCTGCACGTGGGGCCCAAGCACCTCGCGCAGCGCCTTGTGCATCAGGTGCGTCGCCGAGTGGTTGCGCAACGTGCGGCCACGCGCGTCGAAGTCCACCTGCGCGGCGACGGTGTCGCCGACCTTGAGCTCCTCGGTCTTCACCTCGCCCATGTGGCCGTGGACGTCCGGCTGC
>CAYQAF010000589.1:0-1622 GCA_964415375.1 uncultured Alcaligenaceae bacterium | reverse complement strand
GCGTCCCGGAGTGCTGGTCACGGAACGGTCGCGGGAGCGGCGATGGCGGACGGCACCAGCAGCCGTCCATCGTCGACGCAGACGTCGTGCATCTCGGTCCGCAGACCGGGCAGGCCGTCGACGCAGCCGCGTTCCACGTCGTACTTCCAGCCGCATCCGCCGCAAGTCAGCACGCACCCCGAGAGCGATGCCGTCGAAAGCGAACTGCCGCACCTCAGGCAAAGGTCGCCGATGGCAACGACGCGCCCATCGATGTTCACCAGGAGCAGATCGGACGCGCCGACCGTCAACCGCATCGTGGTCCCTGCCGGCAACTGCGCCAGCGATCCCACTTCCGCGAGGCCCGCTGCGTCGGCCACAGGGGGGTCGTCCCCGTCGTTTCGCTTACCCATGGTTGCTGTCATCCCGTAACGATCCGACGCCTTTCCCGCGCCGGCGGACGACGTGACCATCCGCCATTCCGGATCGACTGTCCTTGCCCTTCTTGACAGTACGGGTGGCAAGGCACGGTCGCGACCCTGCCGATCCACGCGGGAATACGGGAATACGTATCTGTCTAGAATTGCAAGTCGTTGACGGTCCGCAAAGCGGAACGCCGGCTTGTTTCCAATCTGCATCGATGACGGGCGGCAGAGGCACATAGCGTGGACATGCGTAGCACGGGCACGTGGCTGACCGCACCCGAGCACCGCCGGCCCTGGACCCAGCGGGTCGCGGGGTTGGTCGAGCTTCCACAGTTGATCCGGCAACTTGGCGGCGATCCCGAGGCGGTGCTGCTCGATGCAGGACTCGATCCTGCGGCGCTCGACGATCCCGACAGCCGCATTCCGTATGCATCGCTCGCGCGCCTGCTGGACCGTGCCGCCAGGACCACGGGATGCGGGCACATCGGCCTGCTCGCCGGTCGGCTGTACCACCTGCCCGACCTCGGTCTCGTCGGCGAACTCGTGCGTAACTCCCCCACGGTCGGCCGTGCGCTCGAGGCCCTGACCGTCTTCCAGCACCTGAACAGCGAAGGCGGGCTCGCGTTCCTGGTGAAACGCGGTGACTACGTCGATCTGGGTTACGTGCCGTACCAGGCGGCGGGCGCGGGCATCGCGCAGGTCTGCGACGCCGCCCTGGCGGCCGCGATGAACATCATGCTCGAGCTGTGCGGGCCGACCTGGAAGCCGTATGAAGTCTTCCTGCCGCACGCGAAACCGCGCGACGCGGCCCAGCACCGTGCCTTCTTCAAGGTCGTGCCGCGATTCGACGCCGAGAGCAGTGTCCTGCGTTTTCCGGCGAGGGACCTCGCGCGCAAGGTGCTGGCCGCCGATCCCGAGGCGCATCACCGCTGCGAGCAGCTCGCGCGCAGTGCAGGCGCCCCGGAGTTCATGCAGCAGGTCTACCGCGGGCTGCGGCGGCTGATGCTGGACAACCGCCACTCGGGAGACGATCTTGCCCAGATGCTCTCGATGCACCGCAGGACCCTCAACCGGCGCCTGAAGGCCGAGGGCACGACGTTCCAGCGCGTGCTCGACGAGGTCCGCTTCGAGATTGCCAAGGACCTGCTGTCGAACTCCAACGTCCACCTCGACGACATCGCGGCGACGCTCGGTTACGCTGCGGTCACGCCGTTCATG
>CAYQAF010000588.1:0-1629 GCA_964415375.1 uncultured Alcaligenaceae bacterium | reverse complement strand
TGGGCATCCTCGCGTCGGCGGCAGCCTTCGGGCTGTCGCCGACGCAGGTCCATGCCGGGACGTTCTCGATCTCGCCACTGCGGGCCGAGCTCTCGTCCAGCGCACAGACGGGCGCGCTGACGCTGCGCAACCAGGAAGCGACTCCGGTCGTCGTGCAGGCCGAGGTGATGCTCTGGGAGCAGGCCGGCGGCGAGGACAAGCTCACCCCGACCCGCGACGTACTGGTGAGCCCCGCGGTCTTCACGATTCCCGGCAACGGCTCACAACTGGTGCGCATCGCGCTTCGCCGGCCCGCGGATGCGAAGCAAGAACTCAGCTACCGGTTGATACTCACTGAAGTGCCGCAGCAGGCGAGTCCGGAGTTCACCGGACTCAATGTGGCATTGCGGCTCAGTCTGCCGATCTTCGTCGCACCGGCAACGACAGCGGAGCCACGAATCGAATGGTCCGCGACGCGCAGCGCCAATGGCGAGATGGCTCTGACTGCCCGCAACGCGGGCACCGCTCATGCACGAATCCTGAACTTCAACGTCTCGCCGGCCGCGAGCGCGACGCCCGGCATCCAGCAGGACGTGACCGCTTACATCCTCCCGGGCCAGGCCCGGACTTGGACGCTCGACAACAAGCAGAACGAAGCGACCTCCAGCACCGATTGGCAACGACTTCGGGTGAAGGGAACCACCGAAGCCGGCGACTTCGAGGTGGAGATCCAACCCGAGGGGCCGTGAGCCATGGGCCGGCGCCTGCTAGTGGCTTCGTTGCTCGCGCTTGCCGCCGCCTCGGGCGCGGCCGCCGGTGACGCGCCAGCGCCGTTCGAGCCTGCGATCGTCGAGATCCGGCTCAACGACCAAGCGGAAGGCCCGACCCTGATCGTCCGTCGCGACCACGACGGCACGCTGCTGATCAAGGCCGACGACCTGCCGCAGCTCCGACTCCGGACCCCGTCGCGCGGGCTGACGACTGTCGATGGCGAGCGCTATCTGCGACTGGACGCCGAGATCGGCGCCAGCGTCGTCTTCGACGAGGCAACGCAGAGCGCACGCGTGGCGCTGCCGCCGGAAGCGTTTCTCCCGACGCGAAGCAGCGCGCTGTCGCCCGATGCGCCGCAGGTCACGGCCGCCGACCTCGGTGGATTCGTCAACTACGACCTGTTCGGCGAGCAGGTCGACGACCGGACCAGCCTCGGCTCGATCCTCGACATCGGCGTGTTCGGCTCGCGTGGCGTGGTCACGAACTCGCTGATCGGCCGGCACGACGACGATCGGCGCGAGGTCCTGCGCCTCGACTCGACCTGGACGCTGGATCTTCCCGAACGGCTTGCGACGCTGCGCGTCGGCGACGCGATCAGCGCATCGGGCGCCTGGGGACGGTCCGCGCGCTTCGGCGGCGTGCAGTTCGGCACCAACTTCTCCACGCAGCCGACGCTGGTGACGACGCCGCTGCTGTACGCGCAGGGCGAGGCCATCGTGCCTTCGACGGTGGACGTGTTCGTGAACGGCCGGCGCGTCGCGAGCGAGGACGTGCTTCCCGGTCCGTTCACGATCGACCGGCTGCCGCCGATCACGGGCGCAGGCCAGATGCAGGTCGTGGTGACCGACGCGCTCGGTCGGCAGCAGGTCATCGCGCAGC
>CAYQAF010000587.1:0-1633 GCA_964415375.1 uncultured Alcaligenaceae bacterium | reverse complement strand
GGTCATGGCCCGCATCATGACCATCGGCGAGCGCGCCGAGGACGTCTTCTACGTGGCCGACGACCGCGGGAAGCCCCTCGGCGAGGATGCCCGCCTCCGCCTGCAGGACAAGCTGATCGAGTCACTCGACCGGCGCGAGGCGGCGAAGATCGCCTGAACCCGGCGCCATGAACCCGCGCCTCCGGCAACTGCGGCCCTATCCGTTCGAGCGGCTGCGCGCGCTGCTTGCGGATGCGGCGCCAGCCGCCGGACTGCGCCACATTCCGCTCTCGATCGGCGAGCCGAGGCACGTCCCGCCCGCGTTCGTCGCGGAAGCCCTGACCCGCGCGCTCGGCACGCTCGGCAGCTACCCTCTCGCGGCCGGACTGCCCGAACTGCGCGACGCCATTGCACGCTGGTTGGAAAGGCGCTTCGGTCTGCCGTCCGGATCCATCGATGCCGCCGGGATGGTGCTGCCGGTCAATGGCACTCGCGAGGGACTGTTCGCATTCGTGCAGGCCGTGGTCGATTCGACCCGGCCGGCGCCGGCCGTGCTGATGCCGAATCCGTTCTACCAGATCTACGAGGGTGCCGCGCTGCTCGCCGGCGCCGAGCCCGTGTACCTGAACTGCGATCGCGAACTCGGCTACCTGCCGAGCCTCGACGAGGTCGACGCGGCGCTCTGGGATCGCTGCCAGGTGCTGTTCCTCTGCAGTCCCGGGAACCCAACGGGCGCGGTCATGCCGGAAGCATACCTGCGCCGAGTGCTCGAGCTGTCGGCGCAGCACGGGTTCGTGGTTGCGTCCGATGAATGCTATTCGGAGATCTATCCGGACGAGGGCCAGCCGCCGCCGGGCTTGCTGCAGGTTGCGCACGCGATGGGTAATTCCGCGTTCGAACGCTGCATCGTTTTTCACAGCTTGTCGAAGCGCTCGAGCGTGCCGGGCCTGCGTTCGGGCTTCGCCGCGGGCGACGCGCGCATCCTCGACGGGTTCCGCCTGTATCGCACCTACCACGGCTGCGCGGTGCCCGTGCACACACAGCTCGCGAGCATTCCGGCCTGGCAGGATGAGGCGCACGTGCGCGAGAACCGCCGGCTCTACCGCGAGAAATTCACGGCCGTCGTTCCGATGCTGCGCGAGGCGCTCGATGTCGAGCCGCCCGACGGCGCGTTCTACCTGTGGCTCGAGGTCGGCGACGACGAGGCGTTCGCGCGCGACTTGTTCGATCAGCAGCACGTCACGGTGCTGCCGGGTTCGTATCTCGCCCGTGACACGCCCGGCGGCAATCCGGGTCGCGGTCGCGTGCGGATCTCGCTGGTCGCGTCGGTGGACGATTGCGTCGAGGCGGCGCGGCGGATCGCCGCGTTCGTTCGCTCGCGCGTGTTGCGCTGACACGGATTGCCGCGCGTTCTCGCTGTCGCGGTGGCTCGCTCGGCCCCGGCGGGGGGTCGGCTCCGGGAGGACGTCGTGAACCCATCCAGGGGGACTCGCGCCGCGGCGTCCCTGCCGCGGAGCGCCTCCCGGAGCCGACCCCCCGCCGGAGCCGGACTCGCACTCGCTCATGCGTTCACGCTGACGCAATTACGCTAACGCAATCGCGACACTGCGTCGGCTAACACCGCACGACGCCGCAACGCGGCGCTCCGCGTCCG
>CAYQAF010000586.1:0-1635 GCA_964415375.1 uncultured Alcaligenaceae bacterium | reverse complement strand
GGGGGCGACCAGCATCAGACCGAGTTCGGCGGCCAGGCGCTGCGCACCGGCCTTGGTCATGAACGTCTCCTCAGTGCAGGTCAGCCCGGCGAGATAGTAGAGCACCGGTACGCGACCGTCGCGCGCCTGCGGCGGCTCGTAGACGGAGAAACGCATCTCGGTGCGGCACTCGCGGGAATCGTGCACGAGGAAGCGCTGGGTGCCGCCAAAGCAGGCGTGTTCCGACACAGTCTTCATCATTCGCATCCTGTCAGCGTGGCCGGCGAGCCTTGCGGGTGGTGTGCCTGATGGCAGGCGATTCGTCGAGATAGGTCGCTTCGAGTTCCACCATCGCGGCCTCCATGTGGACGGCGAGGCGCTGCACGCTTGGCACGCCGTCGGCGCAGGCCACGAACCCGAAGTACAGCCCGCCGGCATAGCTCAGCACCGTGATGTTGAGCGCCATGCCGTGGCCGACCTGCGAGACGGGGTAGTGGGCGACCATCTCGGCGCCGTGGAAGTACAGCCGCTCGCGAGGGCCCGGGACATTCGAGATGATCAGGTTCGACTGCGGGCCGATCAGCTGGTCGACGCCGGGCAGCCAGGTCAGCAGCAGCGGCAGGCTGAGCAGCGTCACGAAATGCATCGCGGCGGTCGGGGTCATGCCCTTGAGTTGCGCCTTGCCCGCCGCAGTCGTGCGGCAGATCGTCTCGAAGCGCTGCCGGACGTCCTCGATGTCCGTGCCGAGGCGGGCGTTCAGGGCTGACACGGCGTTGCCGGCGGCCGCGCCCGTCGCGTGGCTCAGCGCCATCGGTACGGCCGCAATCAGCGTGTGCTCCGGCAGTGCGCCGCGTTCGGCGAGGTACCGTCGCAGCGCGCCGCCGCACGCGGCCAGCACCACGTCGTTGATCGTGCCGCCCGCCGCCGTGCCGATCGCCTTGAGCCGCTGCAGGCTGACTGCGTAGGTGGCCACGCGCCGCTGCGCTCCAACTCGCACGTTGAGCAGAGTGCGCGGGGCCTCGGCAATCGAGGCCAGGTCGGGTTCGGCACCCATGCCGAGCGCCGTCTGGGCCGTCGTCGCCAGGCTGCGCGCCAGGCTAGGCAACGACTTGACCTCATCCCCGATCGTCGTCGACAACGACTCGAGCAGGCTGCTCGATCGCGCGGATGACGCCTGCGGTCGCTTTGACTCATCGGCCCAGAACGGCGGCCCGAAGCTGGCCGCCGCGTCGGTCGCCAGGTTTACCAGCCGCATCGCAGCCGCGCCGTCCACCATCGCGTGGTGAAGCTTCGTATAGACCGCGAAGCGACGGCCCGCGAGGCCCTCGATCAGGTGGTACTCCCACAGCGGGCGCGAGAGGTCCATCCGGGTCGAGTGCAGCCGCGACACCAGCATCCCGAGCTCGCGCTCGCCGCCGGGGCTGGGCAACGCGGAGTGACGCACGTGATAGTCGAGGTCGACGTCCTCGACCACTTCCCAGCTCGGCAGCACGGTGCCGGCGATGCCGCCCGTCAATTGATAGTTCAGTGGCGGCACACTGACCGAAAAGGTTCGCAGCTTGGCGTACAAGTTCGCGACGAAGTGGGCGCGTGCCCGCGACGGTACCTTGAAGATCTGCAGCCCGCCGACGTGCATCGGCGTCTCGCGTGTGTCTG
>CAYQAF010000585.1:0-1635 GCA_964415375.1 uncultured Alcaligenaceae bacterium | reverse complement strand
CGCGTGCGAGCTGGTAAATGGCCACGTCCGTGTCCGCACCCTGCGGCTGCTCGGCGAGCAGCCGTTGGTACGCCGCGATCGCCTCGCGCGCGAGCGCGGTCGCCTGCTCGCTGCTCGCGCCGTCCTGCGCACGCAGGCTCTCGGCTTCCGTCAGCCGGAGGTCGCCCAGTCGCCGCAGCGCCTGCGCGCGCAGCGCAGGATCCGTCTCCGGGATTCGCAGGAATTCCTCATAGCTGCGCGCGGCGAGCCCGACGTCGGCGACGACCAGCTCGTCTGGCCGCACCGGGGCGCTACGCGTCGCGAGGTCGGCAAGCGTTGCCGGACCGCGCGATTTCCGCGCTGCTTCGGCCTGCGGCACCTGGCAGGCCAGGCAGACGAGCACCGCCATCATCAAGCGCGCGCTCATTGCACGGCTCCGGCGGTCGCACCGTCATAGAGCGAGGCGAGTGCAAACTGCGCCTGCATCGCATAGCTCGCGAGCCGCCGCTTCTGCGCCTCGAGTTCCTGCACCGCGACGTTCGCCAGCATCTGCTGCTGCGCCGCGGCCGTCGCGTCGATGCGCGGGCCGATCGCATCGACCCGTCGCGCGAGGTCGTCCACGCGCCGTGCAAATCCCGCCGTGTCCCGCGGCGCAGATTCGCTGGCCTGTTCGACGAGCGCGACGCGCTCGCGGGCCTCAGCCAGCGACGCCCCGGTCTCGCGCAGCGACTGCTCGGCGCGGCGCAGGCGCACCTTGTACTCGGCATCGAAGTGCCAGAGCTGCGTGCCGCGTAGCAGGCGCGCTCGTTCCGCCAGCGCCTCGCGCTGCGGGCCGGGCGGCAACCCGGCGAGGACGTGCTCGATACGCTGCAATGCGGCCCACTGTTTGCGCTCGTCGTCGGTGGCCAGTGCCGCCACGTCCCGGTTCGCTGCAATGGCGGCGACGCGCTCCGTCAATGCGTCCTGGCGCTTCAGGAGACTGTCGAGGTCGGTGTTGGCCAGCACCTCGGTCTTGCGGGGTGCGCGCGCAGCGGTGGCCATTTCGCGGGCTTCGACCATGTGGTCGAACGCCGCCAGCGACTCACGCGAGCGCTCGAGGTTGCGCTGCATGATGCGCAGGTCGCGATAGTTCTTCAGGCCCTCCTGGAACTCGTGCGACGCGAGCAGGTGATACAGGTACCGCGTATGCGGCGCGTCCGGCACGTTCTGCAATTGCCAGAACCAGCCGACGGTTTCGTTCGGTGGCGCGGCTTCAAGAATGGCATCGAGGAAGCCGCCCTCGCGGATGGCCGCGATCGATTCGTCGATGCGCGTAGCTTCCACGGCGTAGGCCTGCACCGCAAGGCGATACTGCTGCGCGGCCTGGCCGTTCGAGGCGAGCTGGGCGTAGGCATACGGCACCGCGAGGAACGACTCCTGCACTGCGGAATCGAGCAGGCGTCCCTCGCGCAGCTCTAGCCAGGGCACCAGTGCGCGCTCGGGGCGCTGCACATCCGTCTCAGCCCAGCCGAGACCGAGCAGCGCCCGGTTCGTGAACGGACCATCCAGCCGCACGCGGCTCAGCGCCGCGACGGCCGGCTCGCCGGCGCGCTCCTGAAGGTGGGCGAAGCCGAGCGCGAGGTTGGCTCGATCGCGCAGCGACCGCTCCTCGTCAGA
>CAYQAF010000584.1:0-1641 GCA_964415375.1 uncultured Alcaligenaceae bacterium | reverse complement strand
TCTGCCGAACGATCTCTTCCATCGGCGTGTTCGGCGCCAGCCCGTAGTTCAGCAGCGCCACCGACACGCCGTGATTGACGAATGGCGGCGCGATCCAGGAGAAGTCCGACTTGTCGAGTGAGCGCCAGTAGCCGCCGTGGATGAACACCAGCAGCGGCGCGTCGTCGCGTCGGGCGGGAAACAGGTCGAGCCGCTCGGCCGTCGTCTCGCCGTAGTTCAGGTCGATCACGCAGGCACGCAGTCGGCGCACCGCCGCCGACTGCTCGGCCCAGCGGGCAAAGATCTGTGGGTGCTGGGGGATCGACGCGCGGGCGTTGTACGCGCGTTCATAGAACTCGACCGTGTGTTTCATCGTCGTGGGTCCGATCGGCTACGGGGCGCGGCGGCCCGGGTGCAGGGCAGTCTACCCAGCCTGGCCGAGCCACCGCCCGCGGGAATTGAGTACAATTTGCGCCCTGTCGGGGACGTAGCTCAGCTGGGAGAGCGTCGCGTTCGCAATGCGAAGGTCGGGAGTTCGATCCTCCTCGTCTCCACCACCGAACTGGCGCCCAACCCTCACCGGTTGGGCGTTTTTGTTTGTCGACAGTCGAATGTCGGAACGGTGCACCCCGGGGCCTCGCTGACCATGGATCAACTCGCTCCGAGCGCTTATCACGACCCCCGGGAAGTGGTGTGGAAGCACCTGGTGGCCCAGGCCTACTGGGGCATCCTGGCGATCCTTCGCCGCGACGGCATCGACGTTGCAGACTTCGACGCCATCCGCTTCTCGTTCCTGAAGTCTTTCAACAGCCAGCATGGCGTCGAACTGCTCTGCAAGCAGGCCGAGGACGCGGCGGCCGCGTTCGTCTCCGGCCTCGTTCGCATGGGGAGCAAGCCAACAGCCGAAGCAGTCGAAGAAGTGGTCCTAACGGTCCGCGAGTCGGCGCGCTTGGCAATGGAGACCCTGCGGGATTTGCAGCAGGTCGACCAGGGACCGAGCTACGTCGCCGATGGTTTGATCATGATCGCCGGCAAGCCGGCCGACGAGTTCGCCGCCCATCCCGATTACCTGCGCGCGACGCTGCAACTGGTCGACGAGGATTCGGCCGACGTCGCCGCACAGGCCCGTGCGGCGTGGCAGCGCGGCTTCACGCTCGACAGCGAATTGCTTGCACTCGTGCGCCAGGCGACCGACGCCGGCTGGACGGCCGGTGACCTGCTCGCGGAGGTGCTGATGCGCGAGCAGCGATCGGGCGTCTTTCCCAGCCTGCGCGAGTTCGAGTTCCTGCCGACGCGCACGACGGCCGAGAACCGCCGCGCAAAGCTGCAGGCGATCGAGCAGGGGTACTTCCTGCTCGGCCGGCTGATGTCGTGCATCTCGCTGATGAACGAGGGCAGTAGGCCGATCGATCCGCGCGAACTCGACGCGGCCTGCCCCGTTGCCGCGGCAGCAAAGCAGGCCGGCGTAGGGCCGACCGCGGAACGCTTGCAGGCCTTCCGACGGTTCATGCTCGTGCGCTGCTCGCACGGGCTGAACCCCGGCGAGTTCACCGCGCGGATCGCCGCATCCGTGCGCACGACGTTCCCGCAGGCCCTGATCGCCAGCCTCATGGTCCGTGCGGGCAAGGTCCACAGCGGTGCGCTGATTGAGTGCATGAAGCA
>CAYQAF010000583.1:0-1641 GCA_964415375.1 uncultured Alcaligenaceae bacterium | reverse complement strand
CGAATCGCGCCTCATCGATGGTCCCGCGCGCGTCCAACCCGGAATGCCCGCGCATTCCACGGTCCCAACGCTCGCCGGCGGGCACGCGCCCACCGGACTGTCGAGCCCCGTGCGAACCATCCTATTCGCCGTGCGTCGCGCAACGTTGACCGGCATCAACGCGCGGCCGCACGCGACGTGATCGCGATGCACGCACGGCAGGTGGTCCGCATGGTGCGACACCGCCGCCTCGTGCAGCTGCCGCCGGGGGGCGAGCTACACTTCCTTCTTTACTCACAAAAAACTGCGTGGCGGGCGTGACGGTCCGCCGCCCCCGGAGCCCGCAATGACCGACTCGGTGAAGTACCTGCTCGACGAATCACGCATCCCCAAGACCTGGTACAACCTGCAGGCCGACTTGCCGAAAGCGCTGCCGCCGGTGCTGCACCCGGGCACCGGGCAACCGATCGGTCCGGAGGACCTGCTGCCGCTGTTCCCGATGTCGCTGATCGCGCAGGAGGTGTCCACCGAGCGCGAGATCGAGATTCCCGGGCCGGTGCGCGACGTCTACCGCCAGTGGCGCGTGACACCGCTCTACCGTGCGCGCCGCCTCGAGAAGGTGCTGCAGACGCCGGCGCGCATCTACTACAAGTACGAAGGCGTGTCGCCGGCCGGCAGCCACAAGCCCAACACCGCGGTCCCGCAGGCGTTCTACAACAAGGAAGCCGGCGTGAAACGCCTCTCTACCGAGACCGGCGCCGGGCAGTGGGGCAGTTCGCTCGCGTTCGCCGGCGCGCTGTTCGGACTCGAGGTGCAGGTGTTCATGGTGCGCGTCTCGTACGACCAGAAGCCCTACCGGCGTGCGCTGATGGAGACTTATGGCGCCCGCTGCACGCCGTCGCCGTCGAACGAGACGGCTTCGGGCCGCGCGATCCTCGCGCAGCGCGCCGATCACCCGGGAAGCCTCGGCATCGCCATCAGCGAGGCCGTCGAAGTCGCGGCGCAACGCGAGGACACCAAGTACGCGCTGGGCTCGGTGCTGAACCACGTGCTGCTCCACCAGACGGTGATCGGCCTCGAGGCGATGGAGCAGATGGAGATGGCCGGCGACTACCCGGACGTAATCGTCGGTTGCACCGGCGGCGGCTCGAACTTCGCCGGCATCGTGTTCCCGTTCCTGGGGCGCCAGCTGCGCGGTGGCAAGAAGGTCGACATCGTCGCGATCGAGCCGGCGGCCTGCCCCAGCCTGACGCGCGGCCAGTACGCGTACGACTTCGGCGACACCGCGCACCTGACGCCGCTCACCAAGATGCACACGCTGGGCTCGACGTTCACGCCGCCGGGCTTCCACGCCGGGGGCCTGCGCTACCACGGCATGGCGCCGATGGTGTCGCACCTGAAGGAGCTCGGGCTGATCGGCGCGCGCGCCTATCACCAGTCGAAGGTGTTCGAGGCCGGCGTGACGTTCGCGCGCGCCGAGGGCATCGTGCCCGCGCCCGAGGCGAACCACGCGGTCAAGGGCGCGATCGACGAGGCGATCCGCTGTCGCGAGGAGGGGGTCTCGCGGGTGATCCTGTTCAACCTCTGCGGCCACGGCCACTTCGACATGCAGGCGTACATCGACTACTTCAGCGGCAAGCTGCAGGACCTCGACTACGACGA
>CAYQAF010000582.1:0-1642 GCA_964415375.1 uncultured Alcaligenaceae bacterium | reverse complement strand
ACCCGATGTTCGCGGCGGACCGTGCCTGCATCAACACGCTCGCACAGGCCAACGACGTCTGCGACGAACTCGCGCCGGAGGACGACGGCGCCCTCGGTGTCGTCATCGACGTCTACCACGTCTGGTGGGACCCGCACCTCGCGCGCGAGATCGCCCGCGCCGGCGCCCACAAGCGCCTGCTCGCGCACCATCTCTGCGACTGGCTGGTGCCGACCACCGACCTCCTGAACGACCGCGGCATGATGGGGGACGGCGTCATCGACCTGCCGCGAATCCGGCAGTGGATGGAGGCGGCCGGCTATCGGGGCTTCCACGAGGTCGAGATCTTCTCGACCCGCTGGTGGAAGACCGACCCCGACGTTGTTCTGGACACCTGCATGCGCCGATACCGGGATGTGACCTAGGTCCGGGTCGGCGCGCTTGACGCGCGCTAGAATTCTTCGAAACCGGCGGTGCCGCGCTCGTGGTGGCCGCCTTGCGTCAACGTCACCGGAGGATCGCCATGCCCCTCGTTTCGATGCGACAGCTTCTCGACCACGCGGCCGAGCACGACTACGGCCTGCCCGCGTTCAACGTCAACAATCTCGAGCAGGTGCAGGCGATCATGTCGGCGGCCGCCGAGACCGACAGCCCGGTGATCATGCAGGCCTCAGCCGGCGCGCGGAAGTACGCCGGCGAGATCTTCCTGCGCCACCTGATCGAGGCTGCCGTCGAGAGCTACCCGAACATCCCGGTGGTGATGCACCAGGACCACGGCCAGTCGCCCGCGGTGTGCGAATCGGCGATCAAGCTGGGCTTCTCCAGCGTGATGATGGACGGCTCGCTCAAGGAGGACGGCAAGACCATCGCCGACTACGACTACAACGTCGACGTGACGCGCAAGGTGGTCGAGCTCGCCCACGCGCGCGGCGTCACCGTCGAGGGCGAGCTGGGCTGCCTCGGCTCGCTCGAGACGATGCAGGGCGACAAGGAGGACGGCCACGGCGCGGAAGGCAAGATGACCCGCGAGATGCTCCTCACCGACCCCGACCAGGCTGCCGACTTCGTCAAGCGCACGCAGCTGGACGCGCTGGCGATCGCGATCGGCACCTCGCACGGCGCCTACAAGTTCAAGCGCAAGCCGACCGGCGACATCCTCGCGATCGAGCGGATCAAGCAGATAAACAAGCGCATCCCCAACACCCACCTGGTGATGCACGGCAGCTCGTCGGTGCCGCAGGACCTGCTCCAGATCATCCGCGACAACGGCGGCGACATGAAGGAAACCTACGGCGTGCCGGTCGAGGAGATCCAGGAAGGCATCAGGCACGGCGTGCGCAAGATCAACATCGACACCGACATCCGGCTCGCGATGACCGCGGCGATCCGCAAGTTCCTGCGCGAGAACCCGTCGAAGTTCGACCCGCGCGACTACCTGAAGCCGGCGATGCTGGCCGCGAAGGCGATCTGCAAGGAGCGCTACCAGCAGTTCGGCTGCGCCGGCATGGCCTCGAAGATCAAGCCGCTGCCGCTCGACGCGGTGGCACGCAAGTACCAGACCGGCGAGCTCGCGCAGCTGGTGAAGTAAGGCTAATGCCCTGGCGGGCGACGACGGCGCCCCCGGGCGCCGTCGTCCGCGCCGCACCGCAGGCGGCGCCGCTAC
>CAYQAF010000581.1:0-1645 GCA_964415375.1 uncultured Alcaligenaceae bacterium | reverse complement strand
CTACCGCGCGCTCGGGGTGTCGCTGCCGTCGAGCCAGGCTCTCGGCAGTTACTACGCGAACCTGCACCGCGACTGGTGCTGGGGCGAGGTCGAGAACGAAGCCTCGTTCCGTCTCGTCGACCAGGCGCTCGGCAGCGCGGCACCGGGCCGGACGTTGTTGCTCGGGGTCGGCGCCGGCCGCCTCGCCTACGACCTGCACCAGCGCCGCCGTCCGCAGACCCTGATCGCAGCGGACCTCAATCCGCTGTTCCTGCTCGCAGCTCGGCGCCTGCTGGCGGGCGAGTCGATCGAACTGTATGAGTTCCCGGTCGCGCCGCGCGACATCGACAGCCACGCGATCCTGCGCAAGCTGCAAGCGCCCGCGCCGGCGATCGAGGGTTTGCACCTCGTGTTCGCCGACGCAACGGACGGACCGTTTGCCGCAGGTGCATTCGATACGGTCGTCACGCCGTGGCTGATCGACATCGTCGACGAGGATCTCGCGATCTTCGCGCGCCGGATCAACGCCTGGCTGCGACCCGGCGGACGCTGGGTCAACAGCGGTTCGCTGTCGTTCTCGAGCGACGATCCTGCGCGTCGCTACGCGCTGGAGGAGGTGCTCGAGGTCGTCGCGGCGGCCGGTTTCACGGTAGAGCTGCAACGCGAGGATGCCGTTCCTTACCTCGGCTCGCCCGCGAGCCGGCACGCACGGCTCGAATCCGTCGTGACGTTTGCCGCCGCGAAGCGCGACGAATGCACGGTGCCCGCGCGAGCGCGCCGGTCACCGGACTGGCTGGAGCGCACCGACCTGCCGGTGCCGCTGCTGCCAGAGTTCGCGGGGCGGCAGCTCGAGCTGCGCGTGCTCGCCTACGTGGCATCGCTGGTGGACGGACGGCGGTCGATCCGCGACGTCGCGCAAGTACTGGTCGAGCAACGCCTGATGAGCGCAGACGAAGCGGAACCGACCGTGCGCGGCTACCTGCGGCGCCTGCACGCTGAAACACGGATGCGGGCAGCGACACAACCGTCGTTGTGAGGACCCGCCTGCACCGTTAGTCTTGCCGCCGTCCCGATCCCGATCCCCACGGAGTGTCCTGCCGATGCCGCGTTTCCTGCTCGTCGCGATTTCGTTGCTGCTGGTCGCTGCGCCGGCGCGCGCCGAGTGGTTCTACCGCGAGGAAGCGATCATGGGCACGCGCGTTGCCGTGGAGCTCTGGTCCGAGGACGCGGACCTCGCCACGCGCGCCATGGATGCGGTGATCGCCGAGATGCGCCGCACCGACGAGCTGATGAGCACGTACAAGCCCGAGAGCCAGCTCTCCGCGGTCAATGCGCACGCGTTCGAGCGACCGGTCAAGGTCGATCCCGAGATCATCGACGTCGTGTCCCGGGCGCTGGAGTTCTCGCGGCTGAGTGACGGCGCCTTCGACATCACCTACGCCAGTGTCGGCTATCTCTATGACTACCGTGCGCACCAGCGACCGAGCGCCGAGCAAGTCGCGGCCGCGCTGCCCGGTGTCGACTACCGGCAGGTGCAGGTGGATCGTGGCGGGAACACGATCCGTTTCCTGCGCGAGGGGGTGCGCATCGACCTCGGCGGCATCGGCAAGGGACACGCGGTGGACCGGAGCATCGACACGCTGCGCGAGCTCGGCATCGAGCACGC
>CAYQAF010000580.1:0-1646 GCA_964415375.1 uncultured Alcaligenaceae bacterium | reverse complement strand
CGCGATGCGCTATGGGCACTACATCCTTCGACCGCTGGCCAATCTCGAGGCGCAGGCCATGAAGGACCGCTGGCAGCGCCACTACATGAAGGGCCAGAAGGTGGACGGCGCACAGGCCGAAACCCACCAGACCAAGCGCAAGCTCAAGACGCCGAAGCCTATGGCGAAACCGCTGCCGGGGCTGGGCGGGAGCTAGGTTCGCGTCGGTTTCGGCCACTCGCCGGAGCACGCCTCGCTCTACGGCGCCGATCGACGGGTGTTGATTTCCGGCGACATGCTGCTGCCCAAGATCAGCACCAACGTCGCCGTGTGGCCCGCCGAGCCCGATGCCGACCAGCTCGCGCGTTTCCTCGCCTCGCTCGCCGCCTTCGAGACCCTGCCCGACGACACGCTGGTGCTGCCGTCGCACGGCCTGCCGTTCCGCGGCATACGCGCCCGCGTCGACGCGTTGCGCGACCACCACCGCGCACGCCTGGCCGAACTCGTCGATGCCGTCGGCGAGGCTGGCGCGGCGGCCACGGCCGCCGAGGTCGTGCCGGTGCTGTTCCGCCGCGAGCTCGACCTGCAGCAACGCTTCTTTGCGATCGGCGAGGCGATCGCGCACCTGAACCATCTGGCGACGGGCGGCCGGCTGGTGCGCGAGGTAACGACCGCAGGGCGCGTTCGCTTTGCAGTGCCGCCAAGCGCTGCGCCAGCTTAGAATCGTCTTTCCACCGCCCGCCACGACGACGAGACCGCCATGTCTACCCACGCCAAGACTTCCGCCAAGACACCTACGGCACCCGCAGCCGAGCCGGTACAGGGCTACGACCCCGTCGCGCTCGCCGAGAGTCTCGCCAAGGCGGCGGAGAAGGGCGCGAAGCTGATGGGCGAATTCGCGAAGCGCCAGTCCGCGTCCGGCAAGACGCTCCTCGCCGACGAGCTCGGCATCGGCAAGGCGTTCCTCGAGCTCGCCTCGAAGATGATGTCGAATCCGATGCGCGTCGCCGAGTCGCAGATGACGTTGTGGTGGAACTACATGAGCCTGTGGCAGTCCTCGCTCATGCGCATGATGGGCGCGCCGACCGGTCCCGTGGCGGAGCCGCACAAGGGCGACAAGCGCTTCAAGCACGAGGACTGGGAGCAGCACTTCCTGTTCGACTTCATCAAGCAGTCGTACCTGCTCACCGCCCGCTGGCTGCACGACCAGGTGGCGAGCGTCGAAGGCCTCGACGACTCGACCAAGCGCAAGGTCGATTTCTTCACGCGGCAGTACATCGACGCGTTCTCGCCGACCAACTTCGCCCTCACCAATCCCGAGGTGTTCCGCGCGACGATCGCCTCGGGCGGCCAGAACCTGGTGCGCGGCCTGCACAACCTGCTCGACGACATCGAGCGCGGCAACGGCAAGCTGAAGATCTCGATGACCGACTCCAAGGCCTTCGAGCTGGGCGTGAACATCGCCACGACGCCCGGCAAGGTCGTGTTCAGGAACGAGCTGATCGAGCTCCTGCAGTACACGCCGACCACGCCGAAGTCGTTCAAGCGGCCGCTGCTGATCATCCCGCCGTGGATCAACAAGTTCTACATCCTCGACCTGCGCGAGAAGAATTCGTTCATCAAGTGGTGCGTCGACCAGGGCATCTCGACGTTCGTGATCTCGTGGA
>CAYQAF010000579.1:0-1647 GCA_964415375.1 uncultured Alcaligenaceae bacterium | reverse complement strand
GCCAGCGCGACGACGAGCGCGGCGCCCGCGAGGCGGATGCGGCGGGTGCGAGGCGCGGGCGCCTGCGGGGCCGCGTCCGGCGTCAAAGCGCGATGTCCAGCCCGTCGTAGGCCGCGGAGATGCGCAGCGGCGGGCCGTCGCGGGTGATTTCCTCGAGCCGCCGCGTGTCGTCGAGCAGCTTGGCGATCGCCGCGTCGTCCGACGCCGGCTCGTGATGAAAGAGGCACAGGTGCGCGGCCCCCGCTAGCTGGCAGAGCTCGACGCCGACGATGTTGCTCGAGTGCCCCCAGTCGGCCTTGACCGAGATCGCGTCGGCAAGCGAGTACATCGCGTCGAACACGACCAGGTCCGCGCCGCGGAAGAACTCGACGAACGCCTGCGTCTCGGCGGGCCCCGCCAGCGTGTGCTCGGAGTCCGTCGTGTAGACGACCGTGCGGCCGTCCTTCTCGAAGCGATAGCCGTACGAGTCGCCGGTGTGCCGCTGCAGCAGCGTCGTCACGGTCATGCCGGCCACCTCGTGGCGCACGCCGGGCGCCAGGTGCACGAACTCGAAGCGGGCCCTGAGCGCATCGAAGGGCACCGGGAACGACGGCGGTTCCATTTGCCGCCGCAGCGCGTATTCGAGTTCCGCGTGCCCGCCGTAGACGACGATACGGTTGCCGGGGACGTAGGCGGGCACGAAGAACGGCAGGCCCATGATGTGGTCCCAGTGCACGTGGGACATGAACACGTGATAGGTCTGCGGCGCCGCCGGTCCGTGCTTCGCGAGCGCGGCTTGGCCGAACGGACGAACGCCGCTGCCAAGGTCGCACAGCACGTAGTCCGGCCCGCCCGTCTCGATCTCGACGCAGGACGTGTGTCCGCCGAACGTCCCTGCGACAGCGAAGCCGAGGCTGTCGACATAGGCGTCGACGTCGGCGTCCGAGGCGAGCGCACCTTTGCGCGCGCCCTGCACCGCGGCGACGATGCGCGCGCGCAGGCCGGCGGCGGTGAGCGAGACGGGCAGCGAGCCGCGCGTACCCCAGAAGCGGACGCGCTTCACGGCTCCGGCGCCTTTGCCGCCCCGTCGTATGCGGTGGCCGCGGCAAGCGAAATCGCCGCGAGGGCCGCCGCGACTGTCGGGAACATCTCGACGACGCCGTTGAAGCGGCTGATCGCGAAGATCTCCTGGACGACGGGGCGCAGCCCGGCCACCGCGATGCGCGCGCCGCGCGCTCGCGCGGCCTTGCCGGCGATCATCAGCGCGCGCAGGCCCACGCTGCTGATGTAGTCGACCCGCGAGAAATCGAGCACGAGCCCGGCGCCCCCTCCGGCGGCAGGGTCGAGGAGGGGCATCAGCGATCGCTCGAAAGCCTCGGCGACGGTGTGGTCGAGGCGACCCGCAGGGGCGACCACGACGACGTCGGCATACGCGCGGTGCGTGATCTCCACGGAGGAGCACTCCCAAGGGTCGTGCACGTTGCGACGGCATTCGTTGCACGTCGTGCCGGGCGATTGTAGCGCCGCGGAGCCTATCCAGGCGAGGGGCTCCGTTCGGCCATGCCCCGGGCGCCTCTCGGCGTAGACTGCCAGTTTCAGGCGGCATTGAGGCGGCTCAAGGCTGTCGCCGTGGAATTCCTGCAAGGTCGCGTGCATCCCGCACCTACG
>CAYQAF010000578.1:0-1649 GCA_964415375.1 uncultured Alcaligenaceae bacterium | reverse complement strand
GTCACTTCGCCCTGCGGCAGCAGGCTGGCCGCGATCTCGGCCTCCGTGAACGGGATCGAACGCATGTTCTTGTCCGAATAGCGCTGCTGCTGGTCGTTGAAGAACGGCGACGCGACATTGGACGACTGCGAGTAGCTCAACAGTCCGAACGCTCGCGGCCCGTTGTCGGTGAACTCGAGGCCGAAATGCCAGCTGGTGCCATACGCGATCGGCCAGCCCTCGCCGGGCGTCGTCGACAGGCCCGCAGTGCCCGGGATCGCCTCCGGATTGAGGCGTGGCAGGCGAGTGTCCTCCTGCACCGGCGAGTTGACCGCGCGCACCGCGTTGAACGCGCCGTCGATGGTGCCGTCGCCACCGTGCCATGGGAACGCCTGGCCGAGCGTCACCGCCGTGCCGCCCGGGGGCGCGCCGCCGCTGGGCTGGAACGCCTGCACGCTGCCGAGCGTTGCGGCGTAGCCGATGCTCACCGAGTCGAGGCGCTCCAGTCCCACGGCCAATGACTGCAGCATCGGGTCGTCCGCGAGATTGGCCGGATCAGCCGCGGCCGGATCCCCCGGCGTGCCCACTGGATCCGCCGGATTGAACGGAGTGGTCAGGTGGCTCGCAAACTTGTTGCGATAGTCGCCGATGAACACGCGGAACACGTGCGCGCCCACGCTGTCGAGGTCGTAGACGCCGTTCCAGTTGTTCTTCAGCACGTTGCAGGCACCGTCCACCGTGCGTGCACCGCCGGTCGGCAGGTTCACCGGGTTCGAGCCGATCGCGTCGCAGCGGGCACGCAGCTCGGACAGGAACTCCTCCGCGTACCAGGCGCGGTTGTTGTGCAGCACGCGGGCGAGGTCCGCCGCGCCGAACTTGCCGTCCTGGCCGGCCGGCGCCTCGGCCGCATAGCCCGGATTGGTCGGGTTCTGCAGCATGAAGAGCCCGATGCGCGTGCGCGGGCCCTGCGCGGTCCGCTCGAGCCCGAACAACGGCGAGAACCCCTCGAGCGGCGCAGCGGGGTTCGTCGCCCAATAGCTGTCGTTGGAATTCTGCACGAAATCCTGGCGGGCGATTTTCGGGTGGCCCTCGAACGGCACCAGCCCGCGGCACGTGCCCTCGACCCAGTCCTCGAGCGAGCTCGAGCCGTCGAGCAGCACGAGACCGGCGCCGAACAGTGACCGGTACGCGGCGCTCAACGCCAGCTTCGTGCGCACCGACGCAACGCCAGCGACGGACAGGTTGGGCACCGACGAGCTGTCGATGTAGTACGCGTTGCCCTCATCGTCCGCATAAGTGGTGTTGACCCACAGCGTGCTACCGCAATTGCGGAACACGTCCTGGAACTCGTCGAGGTTGGTGGCGCGCGCCATCTGCAGCCAGGTGTCGAGCAGGTTGCGCGAATCAGCGTTGGCATCGCGGTAGCTGTATGCGCGACCCGTGGCGCCCCAGGCCGGCAGTCCGCCCTGCGTCACCAGGTCGGCCGCGAGCATCGGGCCGTATTCCGAGTAGTAGAACGTCTTCTGCAGCGTGAGCGGCGTCGGGCCGCCGGTGTTGACCTGGATCTGGAAGGTCTGCTGCGTGATCGGGCGCTCCTGGCCGTCCTTGATGTAGGTGAGGTTGTCGCCCGCCTTGAGGCGCAGCTCGTACAGCGTGAAGCGCGCGCTGGT
>CAYQAF010000577.1:0-1658 GCA_964415375.1 uncultured Alcaligenaceae bacterium | reverse complement strand
GCGACGCGGTGGGCTCGTCGGCGAGCACGATGGCCGGATCGCCCACGAGCGCCCGTGCGATTGCGACACGCTGCCGCTGCCCCCCCGAGAGTTCGTGGGCCCGCTTGTCGACGTGCGCGCCGAGACCGACCGCCTCGAGCATCGAGCGTGCGCGGCGCCGCAGCTCGCTTCGCGGGAAGCGGCCGGTGGCCCTGAGCCCCAGCTCGACGTTCTCGGTCGCCGTGAGCGCGGCGAGCAGGTTGTGCTGCTGGAAGATGAAGCCGATGCGGCGGCGCACGCGCTCGAGCGCGCCCGCGTCGGCGCCGTTCAGTTCCTGGCCGAGCACGCGCACGCTGCCCGACTGCGCGGCGCGCAATGCGCCGATCAGCGTCAACAGCGTCGTCTTGCCCGAGCCCGACGGCCCCGTGACGATGATGATCTCGCCAGCCGGGATCGTGGCCGACACGTCGAACAGGATCTGGCGGCGCAGCGCGCCCTTGCCGTAGTGGTGCTCGAGTTGCTCGACGACGACGGGCTGCGCGGTGCTCATCCAAACACCTCGGCCGGGTCGAGCTTGCGCACCTTGCGCAATGCCAGGAACCCCGACAGCGCGCACACCGCCAGCATGATGCCGAACACGACGAGCGAGCGGTCGACCGTCATGTGCAGCGGCAGCCGCGTGGCGCCGGCCGCGACGCGGTACAGGTAGGCGGACGCCGCGGCGCCGGGCACGAAACCCAGCACCGCCAGGATCGCGGCCTGCTGCAGCACGATGCCGGACACGAAGCCGTTGCCGTAGCCGATCGCGCGCAACGTCGCGTATTCGTTGAGGTGCTCCGAAACGTCGGCGAACAGGATCTGGTAGACGATGATCGCGCCGACGACGAGGCCCATGATCGCGCCGAACGCGAACACGAACCCGATCGGCGTGGCGCCATTCCAATATGCGCGCTCGCGGTCGATGAAATCCTGCTTGGTGAGCACCAGCACGTCCTTCGGCAGCAGCTCGCGCAGCTCGTCGCGCACCGCGACCGGGTCGGCCCCGTCCCGCAGCCGGATCAGGCCGAGCTGGATTTCCTCGCGCGGGCGATCGGGAAACAGCCGCAGCCAGTTGTCGATGCTGGTGATCACCGTGCCGTCGATGCCGAACGACGGACCAATCTCGACCAGTCCCACGACCTTCACCGTACGGTTGTTGACCTCGGTGGTGATCGGTCCGTCGGCCACGAAGCGCGCGCGGATCTCGCCGAATTCGGGGCGGGATGCGGCGTCGAAAAGCACGACGTCCTGCTGGCGCAGCAGCTCGCGCCCGGCGGAAAACCCCGGCGTGTCGAACTGGTCGTGCTCCGGATTGAGGCCGATCGACTGGATGGCGCGGCGGTCCGTGCCCCAGGGGTTTTTCCAGACCGCTGGGAAGATGTACACGGGCGAGACTTCCGCAACTGCATCCGCGCCGAGCGCCTGGTAGAGCCGGCGGATCGAGAACGCCGCAGGTCGCACGATGAACACGCTGTCCGGGCTGAACAGCGCGATGTCGTACTCGAAGCGCTCGTGGAAGCGCAGCGTGCTCTCGAACAGCGCCGAGCGGAAGCCGAGCTGCATCATGATCAGCAGCACCGCGAACGAGATGCCGGCGACGGCGACCAGCAGGCGCAGCGGCCGGTGCCGCAGCTGCTTCC
>CAYQAF010000576.1:0-1672 GCA_964415375.1 uncultured Alcaligenaceae bacterium | reverse complement strand
TGCCACGAGCTCGGGGATCAGCGACTGGTAGTTGTAGATCTCGCCGTTGAACACGACGACGACGCTGCCGTCCTCGTTGTAGAGCGGCTGCTGGCCCGTGGCGACGTCGATGATCGACAGGCGCCGGTGACCGAGCCCCACGCCAGGCTCGACGTGGACGCCCTCCCCGTCCGGGCCGCGATGGGCCTGCGACGTGTTCATGCGCTCGAGCACGGCGCGGTCCACGGGCCGTTGGCCGCGGGTGTCGAAGAGTCCGGTGATGCCGCACATCGCGCCGGCCCCCTACCCTGCGATCGCCCGCGGCACCACCGTGCCGCCTGCGCGCGCTAGTTGCGCCAGATACAGCCGGTGGTAACGATCGATCATGCGGTCGAGGCCGAACTGCGTCTCAACGCGTCGACGCCCGGCCATTCCGTGCTGTCGCGCCAGCGCGGGATCGTCGGCGTAGGACGCGATGGCCACCGAAAGCGCAACCGCATCCGAGGCCGCGACGACGCGGCCGGTCACGCCATTCTCAACCAGCTCGGCGTTGGCGCCGACGCGCGTCGCGACGACGGGCAGACCGGACGACATCGCCTCGAGGATGGTGTTGGACACACCCTCGCCGAACGACGGCAGCACGAACACGTCGAGGCCGCGCAGGATCGCGGGAATGTCGTGCCGCTCGCCGGGGAGCCACGCGAGGTCGCTCACGCCGCCCTCGGCGAGAATCGCCTCGATCCGGGCACGCTCCCCGCCCTCGCCGACGATCACGAGACGCATCGACGCGCGGCGCCCGGGCGATTGCTGCAGCACGTGCACGAACGCCCGCGCGAGCGTCGCCTGGTCCTTCACCGGGTCGAGGCGCCCCACGGTGCCCACGAGCTGCTCGTGCGGCGCACCGAACGGACAGCCCGCGATGCGCTCGCGCGCGGCCGGCGGCGCGAAGCGCCCGGTGTCGACGCCGTTCCAGATCTGCTCGATGCGATCGTCGGCCACGCCGATCGGCCCGCGCAAGTAGCGCGCGAGATCGGGTGCGAGCGCGACATACTGCGTGACGAAGGGACGAAACACCTTGCGGATGCGTTGACGACGCACGTTCTTCCCATCCGGATCGTCGGCATCACGACCGTGCTCGCCGTGGATGCGCGACGGCACCCCGGCGAGCCATGCGGCCGGAACCGTCTCCAGGGCCGCGAGATTGCGGGTGTGGACGATCGCCGGGCGCATCGAGCGGAACAGCCGCACGAGCGTCGGATAGAGCCGAAACGCGTGCCCGGGCCCCTTGCGAAGCTCGACCATCCGGACGTCCTTGCGCGTGACGCGCGAGGCGAATTCAGGATCGATTTCGGTGACGGCGATCACCGCGTGGCGCCACGCGTCGCGCGGCAGGCCGTTCAGCAGGTTGACGAGACCGTTCTCGAGCCCGCCCACAGCGAAGCGATAGACGACGTGCGCGACGAGTGGCGCGGCGCCCGTCATCGTTTCGCCCTTGTCGCCTCGAGCATGTCCAACACCGCGGGCGACAGCGCCTCCAGTGCCTCGCGCGCCGGATCACGGCCCTCCTGGTCGGGTGCGAAGAACACGACGAGCGCGGCATCGCCCGTACCACCCGCAAGGCGCGACCAGGCGAGGCGTGCCTTCGCCACGTAGTCGTTGCTGGTCAGCGTGCCGTCCACCCAATAGAGACTGT
>CAYQAF010000575.1:0-1673 GCA_964415375.1 uncultured Alcaligenaceae bacterium | reverse complement strand
CGACTTTCGAAGAGCAAACCACTCGCGTTTAGACTTGAAGATCGCTGACCGGCCAACCTGAGACGGTCGAGCTCGCCACCGAAACTCCCGGCAAGCAGTCGTTCGCACGATCCGCGCCGAAAAAGCGGTGGCGGTGGATGCGCGGCGGCGGCACCAGGGCGGCGAGGCGGTCGAGCAGCTCCAGCGGCGTCAGGAGCAGCGAACCGTTCCCGCCCTGACCGGGCTTGGTGCCCTCATAGAGCAAGCGTTCGGGAACCAGTTCGACGCATTGAGATCGTCCGGCGCGGTGCGCCTGGCTGCGCCCGCCGAGTTGACGAGTACGTCGATCTCGCCCGGCGCCGCGACGGCTTCCTCCACCATGCGTGCCGCATCCGCGGCGCCAGCAAGGTCGGCCACTGTCGCAACCGGCGCGTGGCGCGCGGCCGGCATCGCGGCCAGCGCCGCATCGAGGTCGGCGCGGCTGCGCGCAACGAGTTCCACCTTGGCGCCCGCGGCGGCAAAGGCCTGCGCGCAGGCGAGGCCAATGCCCTTGGACGCGCCGGTGACGACGACGACTTGGTCTTGCCGGGTCGAATTCAAATGGAGCCTCGCTCAACTGGGTTGTGGTTGCCGCGCTCGCGGCGGGGTCGGGGTCGGGGCCGCGCATCGCCTCGCCCGACGCATCGCGCCGCCGGCGTCCGGGCTTGCAACACCCAAACCAGTGCTATTTCGGCGACGGATCGAGTTTCGGCGCGAGTTGCGCCTTCCAGTCGACCGGCCCGGTCTCGAAGCGCCGCTTCAATTGGGCCAGCGACCACGCATTGCCGCCCTGAAACATCCTGTAGAGTTCGTCGAAGCCCGGTCCCGGGCCATAGCCCACGCCCGACATCACGATCCTCGTGGATGCAGGTCCGATCGGCACGAACTCGACCACCGACACCACCTTCGCGAAGAGATCGGGGTTGGGGAAGTCAGGCGGCGCCTGCACATTGCGGAACACCACCAGGCGCTCCGGCAACCACGCGATGAACTGGTTCCTGATGTTGCCGCGATCGCCGGGCTTCGCGTCCAGCCGGTAAGCCGTTTCCATGACGGCGCCCACGCGCGGCTCGCCCATCGCGAAGGGCACGGCCCACGTCTTCCATCCCTCGGCCGTCGCAAACGCGGCAAACGCATCCTTGGCTGATGCCGGCACGACGATGGCAAGCTGCAGCGTGCGATCGCCGTTGGCTTCCGTGAACGACGAGTCGACCACGGCGGGGAACCCCGGCACCGCGCCCCGTGCAGGCAGCGTGGCAAAAAGCAGCATCAGCGCCAGCATCCATCGTGATCGTCCATTTCGCATCGCGTGCTCCTTTCGCAGGTGTCGCGTCATCCCGAGAATCATCCTGATTGCCTGCAGGCGAGGCTGCAGCCTCGCCTGCAGGTGTTCCGGAGCCCATGTCCGTCAGATGATCCGCAATCGCGCTCCATGACGCAAGCTTGTCCGCCAACGATAGCGTGTACGCAGGGCTGGTGGGCGGCAACGCGAGCGTTGCATACCCGGCCGCCTGCCATTCCGGCGCAGCCCGCGCCGCCACCACCACTACCGTACTCCTTGAGCGCCATGACCAACTCCTCCGCCGGACCGTTCCGCGTCGAACGGCTGCGCTGCTGCGGATCGAATGGCCGGGTTGGGTCGTCCACGATCAGTG
>CAYQAF010000574.1:0-1679 GCA_964415375.1 uncultured Alcaligenaceae bacterium | reverse complement strand
CGACGTGGCTGGTGCTGAAGACGGATGGCGACGTCGAGGCGCGGGCACGCCGCCTGGGCGCGGGGCTCCTGCTCGGCCTGCTGGGTGCGATCGTCACGGTCAGCATCTGGACGCCGCTCGCGGTGCCGCGCATAGCCGAGCGTTGGTTCCGCATGCCGGACTTCGCGTGGTACGCGCTGGTACCGATGGCCACCGGCATCGCCGCGTTCGCCTGCTGGCGGGGCTTGCGCAGCGGCCGCCCGCTGCTACCCTTCCTCGCGTCGGTTGCGCTGTTCCTGCTCGCATACGTGGGCTTGGTGATCTCGAACGTGCCGTATCTCGTGCCGCCGGTGCTCGACATCTGGGAGGCGTCCGCCGACCCCAAGGCGCAGGTGTTCATGCTGGTCGGCGTGCTGATCCTGCTGCCGATCATCCTCGGCTACACGGTCTTCAATTACTGGGTGTTCCGCGGCAAGGTTCGCGCCGGCGAGGGCTACCACTGAGTCGCGATCGAGGCGCGGAGGCGCCCGTCGGCATCAGCCGACGATCGTGAACCCGGCCTCGCGCAGGGCCCCGTGCAACGCGCGCACGTGGTCGGTGCCGGTGGTCTCGACCACGCAGATCACGCGGACCTCCGAGACGTTCGGTCCGGAGAAGGCGCGGTCGTGCGCGAGCTCGTGGATCGACGCGCCGGTCGCGGCGATCACCGAGGTCAGCCGGGCGAGGCCGCCCGGACGGTCGAGCACCGAGACCGTGAAGCGCGACAGTCGACCGTCGGCGACGAGACCGATGTCGAGCACGCGACCGAGCATGTTGGTGTCGATGTTGCCGCCGCACAGCGTAAGCACGACCGTGCGGCCTTCGAGGTGCCGCAACTTGCCGGCGATGAACGCCGCGAGCGGCGTCGCGCCGGCGCCCTCGACGACGCTCTTCTCGAGCTCGATCAGGCGCAGGATCGCGAGCGCGATCGACGCCTCGTCGACGGTGACCACCCGGTCGACGACGCGACGGTCGCTGGCGAAAGGGATCTCGCCGACGCGGCTCACCGCGAGGCCGTCGGCGAGCGTGGGCGAGAGCGGCACGGTGACCGGCGTTCCCGCCGCCAACGCCGCCGCGAGGCTCGCCGCCGCTTCCGGCTCGACGCCGACGACCTCGACGTATGGCGCGCGCGCCTTCATCACCGTGCCGACGCCGGCGATCAGCCCGCCGCCACCCACCGGAACGATCACCGCCTCGACGCCAGGTGTCTGCTCGAGGATCTCGAGCGCCATCGTGCCCTGGCCCGCGACCACGTCGGCATTGTCGAAGGGGTGCACGAACGCGAGCCCGCGCTCGGCGGCGAGCGCCACCGCCTGTTCGCGAGCGTGCCCCACGTCGTCGCCGTGGAGGATCACGGTGGCCCCGAGGGCGCGGCAATTGGTCACCTTGATCAGCGGCGCGAAGCGGGGCATCACCACGGTCACCGGGACGCCGAGCAGGCTGCCGTGGTAGGCGACGCCCAGCGCGTGATTGCCGGCCGAGGCCGCGACCACGCCGCGCTGCCGCTCCTCCGGCGTGAGCGCGGTCACGGCCGCGAGCCCGTTCCTGGCCTTGAACGCATTCGTGGGGTTATGGTTCTCGTGCTTCAGCCAGACGCGGATGTCGCCGCCCACACGGCTGTCGAGCGCAGCGTAGTTCCGTAGCGCCGTGGGCGCGAGGTG
>CAYQAF010000573.1:0-1679 GCA_964415375.1 uncultured Alcaligenaceae bacterium | reverse complement strand
GACACTGCCGCCTGCACGGCCGGCATCGTCAGGCCTCGCCGTCGCCCGCGGCCGCCGGCGTGGCACGGCGGAGGATCGCCCTCACCTCGTCGTCGTCGACCTGGGGGAACGACCCATAGAATTGCCCGACCGCGTAGAAGTCGGGGGGGGTGGCGAGGCAGACCACCTCGTCGGCATAGGGTGCGACCTTGCGCACGCTGTCCGGTGCACCCACAGGGACCGCGCAGACGAGCTTCGCCGGGCGCTTCGCACGCACGGCGTGCAGCGCGGCGATCATCGTCGCGCCCGTCGCGAGGCCGTCGTCGACGACGATCACGGTACGGCCCGCGGGGTCGAGCGGCGGTCGTGCCGGCGTGTAGCTCGCGCGCCGCTCCGCGAGCACGGCGAGCTGTGCCGCCTTCTCCCGCGCGAGGTAGCCGGCGTCGGCGCCGGCACTTGCCGCGTAGTCGGCGATGTAGGCCCAGCCGGTCTCGTCGATCGCGCCGACCGCGAACTCCGGCTGGCCCGGGGCGCGCAGCTTGCGCACGAGCGCGACGTCGAGGTCGCCCCCGAGCGCGTCGGCGATCACACGGCCCATGGGCACGGCGCCACGAGGAATCGCCAGCACCAGCGGATGGCGGCCCCGGTAGGTGGCGTCGAGTGCTGCCGCAAGCCGCTGCGCCGCGTCGGTGCGGTCGCGAAAGTACATGCGGACTCGTTGCCTTGTCGCGCGTGCGCTCCCACACCGGGAGCGATCTCTTGGCGACCGTCACACCGTACTGCGACTGCGAATCACGGTGTTGACCGCGGTCAACGCGTGCGCAACAGCCTCATCCGGGCCTCCGTGTCCTGTGGTGCCGCGAGGTGGCCGCTACCTGTCGGCCCGAGGGCCTCGCCCGGCGACGCGCCCTTCGGGCCTGCGCTCGGCTCCGCCTCGCGCGCCGGGCTCAGCCCTTGATGCAGATTTTCGGCCGCAGGCGCGCGACACGGCGCGCGAGGCCGGCGCGCTCGGTCGCTTCGGCAACCCGGTCGACGTCCTTGTACGCGCCGGGCGCCTCCTCGGCGGCGCCACGCATCGATCGCGTGCGGATCAGGATGCCGTTGCCTTCCAGCTCGCGGATCAGCTCGCGACCCTGCCAGCGCTTCAGCGCCTGCGCGCGGCTCATGGCCCGGCCCGCGCCATGCGACGCCGAGCTCCACGCCTGCGCTTCGCTCTCGGACGTTCCGGCGAGGATCCACGAGGCGGTGCCCATGCTGCCGCCGACGATCACCGGCTGCCCGACGTCGCGGTAGCGCTCGGGAAGCGCGGGATGCCCCGGGCCGAACGCGCGCGTCGCGCCCTTGCGGTGGACGTAGAGGAGGCGCGCCTTGCCGTCGACGACGTGCCGCTCGGCCTTGCACGTGTTGTGCGAGACGTCGAACAGCGTCTCCATTGCGCCGCCGGCGAAGTGCCGCGCAAACGTGGCGCGCGTGAGGTGCGCGAGGATCTGCCGATTCGCGAGTGCGCAGTTGATCGCAGCATTCATCGCGCCGAGGTATTGCTGGCCCTCGGGCGAACGGATCGGCGCGCAGGCAAGCTCGCGGTCGGGGAGCGCGATGCCGAGCCGTGCGGCGCCCTTCGCGAGCGAAAGCAGGAACTCGGTGCCGATCTGGTGGCCGAGCCCGCGCGAGCCGCAGTGGATCGACACCAGGATCTGGCC
>CAYQAF010000572.1:0-1690 GCA_964415375.1 uncultured Alcaligenaceae bacterium | reverse complement strand
GTCGGCCCCCGACAGGATCAGCTCCTCCGTCATCTCGCCGGTGACGACGTTGCCGGCCATGATCACGAGGTGCGGATAGCGCTCGCGCACCTTCGCGACGAACTTGACGAAGCTTTCGGTGTAGCCGTTGGCAACGTCGATGCACACGTAGCGTATCGCCGAGTTCGCATCGGCACCGGCCTCGCCCATCACCTTGTGGAATTTCTCCTCGTCGGAGCGCGCGATGCCCATCGAGTAGAACGCCGACGACTTGCGCTCAAGCGCCCGGAAGAACGCCACGCACTCGTCGACCCGGTAGTGCTTGTGCAGCGCGGTCGAGAGCCCGTAGGGCTCGAGCGCGCGGGCCATCTCGAAGGTGCCGATCGTGTCCATGTTGGCGGCGACGATCGGTGCGCCGTGGTACTCGACGCCGGCGTGCCGGAAGCGGAACTCGCGCGTGACATCCACGTTCGAGCGCGTGGAGAGCGTGCTCCGCTTGGGACGGATCAGCACGTCCTTGAAGTCGAGCTTGACCTCGGTCTCGATGCGCATCGTGCTCTCCCTTTCCGCGCGCGACAAAAACGCCGGCCCGTGCCGCGGGTCCGGCGTTGTCCGATTCTACCCGCAATGCCCGCGGGAGCCTACGCGCAGGGACCGCGCCGGGGGTTCCCCCGGGGCAGGCGTCCGCGTGACAATGGCGCCGGATGGATTCCATGCGCATGCACGGGGAACGATGGCACTGCACGCACTGATCTTCGACGTCGACGGCACGCTTGCCGACACCGAGCGCGACGGACATCGGGTGGCGTTCAATACCACCTTCGCGGCGGCCGGGCTCGATTGGCAATGGGACGTCGCGACCTACGGTCGCCTGCTCGATGTCACGGGCGGCAAGGAGCGCCTGCGGCATTACGTCGCGACCGAGCTGCCGCGCGAGGCGGTCCGGCCCGACCTCGATGCCCGCATCGTCGCGCTGCATGCCGAGAAGACCCGCCGGTATGCGGAAGTGGTGGCGACGGGCGCGCTGCCGATGCGGCCCGGCGTCGCCCGGTTGCTCGCCGAAGCGCGCGCCGCCGGCCTGCGGCTGGCGATCGCGACGACGACGACCGCGGAGAACGTCACGGCGCTGCTGCGCCACGGCCTGTCGGAGGACGCGCCCGGCTGGTTCGACGTGATCGCCGCCGGCGATGTCGTTCCACGCAAGAAGCCGGCCCCGGACGTATACCTGCATGCGCTCGATCGCCTTGGCCTCGCGGCGTCCGAGTGCCTGGCGTTCGAGGATTCGGAGAACGGAATTCGCGCGAGCCTCGGCGCCGGCATCGCGACCATCGTGACGCTGAACGACTACACGCGCGGACAGGACTTTGCCGGCGCGGTCAGCGTGCTCGACAGCCTGGGCGAGCCCGGCATGCCGGCACGCGTGATCTCGGGCGCGACCCCTCGCCTGGGATATGTCACGGTGGAGGACCTGCGGGAGTGGATTGGCAGCCGCCCGCGGGCGGGCCGGCGCGGGTATGATGCCGATACGCGACACCACCCATTGCCAATGCCCTCCATCGACCACCTGCTCGAACGCAACCGCGCTTGGGCCGCCGACGTCGAAGCGCAGCGTCCCGGGTTCTTCAAGCGACTCGCCGCGCAACAGGCACCGCGCTACCTGTGGATCGGCTGCTCCGACAGTCGCGTGCCCGCGAACGAGATCGTCGCCCTC
>CAYQAF010000571.1:0-1691 GCA_964415375.1 uncultured Alcaligenaceae bacterium | reverse complement strand
CGACGCCGCGGCGGGCGAGCGCGTCGCCGAGCTTCATGCGCAGGAAGCCCGACGTCGTGTAGCGCGTGACGCCCCAGTAGTGGCGGTCGACCAGACCCTTCACCATCTCGCTCCACAGGTCGAGCATGTCGGGCTCGATCTCGAAGCCGTCGTAGTTGACGATCGCATAGACGCGCTTGCCCAGTGGCGCGACCCGTCGCTCGACCTCGGTGCGGATCATCGCCACGTCCTCGGGCGAGCGCACGGAGAGCCGCTCGAAGTTGATGAACAGCACGTCCTTGTCGGCGTCGTAGGAAAAGCGGCGCGCCATCGGGATCGCGAGCATCCGCTCGCGCAGTCCCATCGCCTGGTCGCGGAAGATCGCGGCGTCCATGAGCCGCGGCGTGCCGCGGATCAGCGGCCGGAAGTCCATGCGGGCGAGGATGTCGCGCTCGAGGTCGATCCCGGGGGCGACCTCGGTGAGCTCGAGGCCCTCCTCGCAGAGCCGGAACACCGCGCGCTCGGTGATGTAGAGCGCCGGCTGCCGCCGCTTCCACGCCTGGCTGCCGGAGTAGGTGCGGTGCTCGACCTCCTGCACGAACTTGCGCGCGTTACCCTCGTGCAGCACGGCGAGCCGCCCGTCCTTCGCCTCCACCACCAGCTTGCCCGCGGTGAACGTGCCGACGAACACGACTTCCTTCGCGCACTGCGAGATGTTGATGAAGCCGCCGGCGCCGGCGAGCCGCGGGCCGAACTTGGAGACGTTGAGGTTGCCCTCGCGATCGGCCTGCGCGAGGCCGAGGAACGCGAGGTCGAGGCCGCCGCCGTCGTAGAAGTCGAACTGCGACGGCTGGTCGATGATCGCCTGCGTGTTCACCGCCGCGCCGAAGTTGAGGCCCGACGCGGGCACCCCGCCGATCACGCCCGGTTCCGCGGTCATCGTCAGCAGGTCGAGGACGCCCTCCTCGGCGGCGACGCCCGCGACGCCCTCGGGCATGCCGATGCCGAGGTTCACGACGCTGTTCGGCCGCAACTCGAACGCCGCGCGCCGCGCGATGATCTTGCGCTCCGACATCGGGAACGGCGGGATGAGCGAGGCGGGGACGCGGATCTCGCCGGCGTACGCCGCGCTGTACTGCTCGACGAACGTCTGCATGTGGTACTCGGGCTTCTCGGCGACGACGACGCAGTCGACGAGAATGCCGGGGATCTTCACGTGCCGCGACGGCAGGGTGTGGCGCTCGGCGATGCGCTCCACCTGCGCGATCACGATGCCGCCGGAGTTGTGGGCCGCCATCGCGATCGCCTGGGCCTCGAGCGTCAGCGCCTCGCGTTCCATCGTCACGTTGCCGTCGGGATCCGCGGTGGTGCCGCGGACGATGCCGACGTCGATCGGAAAGGTCCGGTAGAAGAGATACTCCTCGCCGTCGATCTCCATACGCGTGACGACGTCGTCGCGCGTCGCGGCGTTGAGCTTGCCGCCGCCGTGGCGCGGGTCGACGAACGTGCCGAGGCCGACGCGGGTCAGCAGCCCCGGCTTGCCGGCGGCGATGTCGCGGAACAGGTGCGTGATCACGCCCTGCGGCAGGTTCCAGGCCTCGATGCGGTTGTCCACCGCCAGCTTCTGCAGCGCCGGCACCAGGCCCCAATGGCCGCCGATCACGCGCGCCACCAGGCCTTCGTGGCCGAGGTGGTTGAGGCCGCGCTCCTTG
>CAYQAF010000570.1:0-1693 GCA_964415375.1 uncultured Alcaligenaceae bacterium | reverse complement strand
TCTGGGAGGCGGTCGCATTCAGCCTGAACTACGGCATTGGCTTCGTGCTGATCCACGTGCTGCACTTGACCATTGCCACCAAGCAGCCGGCGATGACCGCGACCACGCTGGCCGCCGCGCTCGACGGCCGGGACAATCGCGAGGCGCGGCTGGACGTGCTGGCGGACCTGGCGGCCGAGGTCAGCCGCACGCAGTGGATCTCGATCGCCGGCAATGTGACGATCTGCGTGCTCGCGGCATTCGCGATCGCGATGACGGCGGGCCGGTTCCTCGGCTGGGATCCGGTGGGGCCGGACAAGGCGGCGCACCTGCTGCACGACCTGCATCCGTGGCGCAGCCTCGCGCTGCTGCACGCGGCAATCGCCGGCGTCTACCTCTTCCTGAGCGGGCTCATTTCGGGCTATTACGACAACTTGTCGCTGTACCACCGCGTACCCGAGCGCCTGCGTCGCGTGAAGTCGTTGCGCCGGCTGCTTGGGGACGAGCGGCTCGAGCGGCTTTCTGACTACGTCGAGCACAATCTCGGCGCGCTGGCGGGAAACTTCCTGTTCGGTTGCATGCTGGGCAGCACGCCGATCGCGGGCGAGCTGCTCGGCCTGCCGCTCGACATCCGTCACGTCGCCTTCTCGAGCGCCAACTTCGCCTACGGTTTGAACGCGCTCGAGTTCGCGGTGCCGGTGTCGACCGTCGTGGTCAGCTTCGCGGGCGTGCTGCTGATCGGCCTCGTCAATCTCGTCGTCAGCTTCTGGCTCGCGTTGAAGGTCGCGCTGCGCTCGCGTGGCATCACGCCCGAGCAGACGCGCGGGCTCTGGCCGCGGGTGCTGCGCCGGTTCCTGAACCGGCCGCGCGACTTCTTCTGGCCGCCGGCTGCGGTTTCAACGATTTGACCCGCGCGCGTCGCCATGGATACTCGGGGAGGTGGAGGATCAATGAGCAGGCATCGAACTCGCATCATCACGCCGGTCATGGTCGGGCTGGTCCTGGCGATTGGCAGCCGCGAAGCTGCGGCGTCGTCCGAGGCAACGCCGGAGGTGCCTGAAGCCTTCGAGGCGTGCATCTCCTGCCACGCATACCAACCGGACGAGCCGCCCCTCGAAGGCCCTTCGCTGTGGCAGGTCGTGGGGCGCCGAATCGCCAGCCTCGACTCGTTCGAGTATTCGGCCGGGCTGCGCAAGATCGAGGGCCACTGGGATCGGCCGACGCTGGATCGATTCCTGGCGGCGCCGCAGGCGTTTGCACCCGGCATCGACATGACGTTCGGCGGCGTGCGCAACGCCGCGGATCGGGCGGTCGTGCTGGATTTCCTGGAGAAGCTCGTTCCGGACGACCATGACGCCGATGCCGATCACTGAGCCGCTTTTCCAGCGGGACGCTTACCTGCGCCAGTGTCCCGCGCGAGTCGTCGAGGCCGCGGCGGGCGGCGTGGTGCTCGACCGCACCGTGTTCTATCCGCTCGGCGGCGGGCAACCCGGCGACACGGGCGTGCTGCGGACGCCGGACGGTCGCGAGCTGCGCATCGTCGACACGCGCAAAGGCGAGGGCGGGCGGATCCTGCACGTGCTCGCCCCGGATACGACGGCGCCTGCGGTCGGCGAGCAGGTCGAGGCTTCGCTCGACTGGGAGCGCCGGCACGCACTTATGCGCATGCACACGTGCCTGCACCTGCTGGGCTCGGTGCTGCGCTATGGCGTCA
>CAYQAF010000569.1:0-1697 GCA_964415375.1 uncultured Alcaligenaceae bacterium | reverse complement strand
TGCGCCGTCGGCGTTGCGGTGGTTCACGTCGGTGCCTCGGGCGATCAGCAGTTCCGCCGTGGCGAACTTGCCCGCGCGCGCCGCCATCATCAGCGCGGACGTGCCGTTCGGCGACCCCGCGTTGATCTTCGCGCCCTCGCCGAGCAGGTATTTCACGAGCTCGTCGTGGCCACCCGTCGCTGCGTAGATGAGCGGCGTCCACCCCGGATAGTCCAGCGCCGCGCCCTTCGTGCGCAGCTTCTTCGCGATTTCGAGGCGGCCGTTGAGCGACGCCAGCATCAGTGCCGTATCGCCGAAGGTGCTGCGCGCATCGACCTTCGCGCCGGCGGCGAGCAGCGCATCCAGCGCGTTCGTACTGCCCTCGCGTGCGGCGGTGACGAGCGCCGGATGGCCATCTTTGCCCACCACGTTCGGATCGACGCCCTTGGCGAGCATCGCGCGCACGGTGTCCACGCGGTCGTTGGCAACGGCAATCACGAAGTCGTCGACCGCCGTCTGGGCGGCCGCGGCAGCAGGCAGGCCGAGCGCGACGGCGAGGATCAGGAAGCGGCGGCGGTCAATGGACAGGCGGGGCAGTGTCATGGGGAATCTCGAACAGGCGAAAGAAGTTGTCGGAGGTTGCGCGCGCGACGGTCTCGACGTCGACGCCGCGCAGCCTTGCGATCGCCTCGGCGACGTGCACGACGAGGGCAGGATGGTTGCGCTTGCCGCGGTGTGGCACCGGCGCCAGGTACGGGCTGTCGGTCTCGATCAGCATGCGCTCGAGCGGTACGCGGCGCGCGACGTCCTGCAGGTCCACCGCGTTCCTGAACGACACGATACCGGAGAACGAGATGTGGAAGCCGAGATCGAGGGCCGCCTTCGCGACGTCCCAGTTCTCGGTGAAGCAGTGCATCACGCCGCCCGCCTCGCGCGCACCCTCCTCGCGCATCACGGCCAGGGTGTCGTCAGCGGCGCTGCGCGTGTGGATCACCAGCGGCTTGCCCGTCGCGCGCGCCGCGCGCACGTGCACGCGGAAGCGCTCGCGCTGCCAGCCGAGGTCGCCTTCGCGCCGGTAGTAGTCGAGTCCCGTCTCGCCGATCGCGACGACCTTGGGCCGCGACGCGAGCTCGACCAGGCGCTCGACCGTGGGCTCCTCGGTGTCCGCGTAGTCGGGATGCACGCCCGCGGTCGCGTAGAGGTTGTCGTGGGCCAGCGCGAGCGCGTGGACGCCCGTCCAGGCGGCGAGATCGACCGAGATGCACAGCGCGTGCGTGACGCGCGCGTCCCGCATCGCGTCCAGCAACGCCGGCAGGTCGGCGACGAGCTCGGGAAAGTCGAGGTGGCAGTGGGAATCGACGAACATTGCGGGGATCGGGGATCGGGTATCAGGTATCGGGCATCAGAAGCCTGCCCCGCACCCGCGTGCCGGTCACTGATTCCTGATCCCTGATTACTGACTCCCGACTACAGTGTGTGCGTCGGGCGCTGCGAGGCCAGCTGCTCGCCGAGGAACTTCTCGATCGTCGCCCGCGCGGCCGCGCCGGTCTCGTCCTGGGTGAACTGCACGCCGATGCCCTGGGTGCGGTTGCCCTGCACGCCTTCCGGCGTGATCCACACGACCTTGCCCTGGACCGCGATGCGGTTCGGGTCGTCCATGAGCGAGAGCAGCATGAACACTTCCTCACCCAGCTTGTACTCGCGCGACGTGGGAATGA
>CAYQAF010000568.1:0-1698 GCA_964415375.1 uncultured Alcaligenaceae bacterium | reverse complement strand
CGAGCACCGCGGTCTGGTAGCCGCAGCCGGTGCCGACCTCCAGCACGCGCTCGAGCTCGCGGCCGTGGCGCGCGAGCTCGCACATGCGCGCCACCACCCACGGCTGCGAGATGGTCTGGCCGCTGCCGATCGGCAACGGCGTGTCCTCGTAGGCGCGGATCGCGAGCGCCTCGTCGACGAAGATGTGGCGGGGCACGGCGTTCATCGCCGCGAGCACGACCTCGTCGCGGATGCCCTGCTCGCGCAGCCGGTCGATCATGCGCGTGCGCGTGCGCGTCGAGGTCATGCCGATGCCGTCGAAGCGGTTCGTCAGCATGCGAACCGAGCGGCTAGCGAGCGAACCACGCGGCGACGTCGGGCATCGCTTCGCGATGCGTGAGGTCGATCTGCAGTGGCGTCACCGACACGTAGCCGCTCTCGGTGGCGTGGAAGTCGGTGCCCTCCCCCGCATCGGCCGCCGGGCCGGCGGCACCGACCCAGTAGACGGTCTCGCCACGCGGGTTCTTCGTCGGGATCACGTTCTCGGCCTTGTGGCGTCGCCCGAGACGGGTGATGCGGATGCCCTCGAGGTCGGAGCGCGGCACGTCGGGCACGTTGACGTTGAGCAGCCAGCGTCCCGCGGGCGAGCGCTCGTGGCGCTCCACGAGCTCCAGCGCCACCGCCGCCGCGCACTCGAAGTGCCGCCCGGCCTTCGAAGTGAGCGACACCGCGATCGCCGGGATGCCGAGCAGGTAGCCCTCGGTCGCCGCCGCGACCGTGCCCGAGTAGATCGTGTCGTCGCCCATGTTGGCGCCGAGATTGATGCCCGAGACGACGAGGTCCGGCAGCGTGTCGAGGAGGCCGGTCACCGCGAGGTGCACGCAGTCCGTCGGCGTGCCGTTGACGAACATGAAGCCGTTCGGCGCGCGCCGCACCATCAGCGGACGGTCGAGCGTGAGGGAGTTCGCCGCGCCGCTGCGGTCGCGCTCCGGCGCGACGACGGTGACGTCGTGGCGGGCGCCGAGCACCTGCGCGAGATGCTCGATGCCGGGGGCGAAGTAGCCGTCGTCGTTGGAGATCAGGATGCGCATCGAAGGTCGCCGGGAGCCGCACGACGCGGCGGGCGACGCGCGATCGATGCGGCGCCAACGCGCGAAGCCGATTATAGCGCCGCGCTGCGGCCCGCGCCGCGCCGGGCGACGGGCGTGGGGCGAGGGATGCCTTGGTGGCGGCCCCTATAATCGGCGCATGCGTGCCTCCTGCCCACTGCTCGCGCGCACCCGCGCGACGCCCGCCGCCGCGTGACGATGCACGGGCCGAGGCACACGCTCGCCGCGCTCGCGATCGCGCTCGCCGCGGTGGCGGCGCTGCCCATCGTCGCGGTGTTCGCGCGCGCCGTCGCGCCCGGCGCCGGGGACACCTGGTCGCACCTCGCGCAGACGGTGCTGCCCGACTACCTCGCGAACACGCTGCTCCTCGCCCTGCTGGTCGGCGCGGGTGCCGGCATCGGCGGCACCGCGACGGCGTGGCTGATCGCGCAGCGGCGCTTCCCCGGCAGCCGGATCTTCGGCTGGGCGCTGCTCCTGCCGCTCGCGATGCCGGCCTACGTGATGGCCTACGCGTACACCGATGCGTTGCAGTACGCGGGGCCGGTGCAGACGGCACTGCGCGAGGCCTTCGGCTGGTCCCGCGACGACTATCGTTTCCCCGAGGTGCGTT
>CAYQAF010000567.1:0-1700 GCA_964415375.1 uncultured Alcaligenaceae bacterium | reverse complement strand
TGATGCAGCGCACGGCCGTCGCGACCGAGGCGATGTACCTGATGATGAAGACGGCGTTCGAACTTGGCTACCGCCGCTACGAGTGGAAATGCGACGCGCTGAATGCGCGCTCGCGCCGCGCCGCCGAGCGGCTTGGGTTCACGTTCGAGGGCGTCTTCCGCCAGGCCGTGGTCTACAAGGGGCGCAACCGCGACACGGCGTGGTTCTCGATCATCGATTCGGAATGGCCGCAACTCGATGCCGCCTATCGGCGCTGGCTGGATCCGGCGAACTTCGATGCGGCGGGTCGGCAGGTGGAGAGTCTCGTGGCGATTCGCGAGCAGCAGCCGACGTCCAGATGACGGCGCCTGGCCGCAGGCCAGCTAACGTCAAGCTTCGTCGGGCTCCTGCAGCCATTGAGGAATGTCCCGCCGACCGTGCAGGACGCGCCAGACGTCGACGTGCGATTCCTGCACCACGTAGAAGACAAGGTACGGATATCTCGACAACGGCCATGAGCGCAGGCCCGGAAGGTTCAGTTCATTCGCGTAGCGCGGCGAGCCCGAGGCGGCCTGACTGCCGATGTGAACGAATGCCTGCTCGACTGCGTCGATGAACCCGAGAGCGGCAGTTGCACCGCCGTCTTCGAGGTAGAACGCGACGGCCGCGTCGATGTCCCGCACGGCGTGCTCGCGCGGGACGATCGGCCTGTCCGTCACCTGCGATGACCAGGCTTGGCAGCGTCATGAACGCCGGTTCGCAGCCTCGCAAAGTAAGCCTGATCCGCCGGCTCGGCAGGCGGCGACGACCCACCCGCGAGGAGGAGCCCTCGCAAGTGTGTCCGATCCTGATCCCGGCGAATCAATTCCCGCACGTATTCACTGCTGGTGCCATAGCCGCGCTGCTTGACCTGTTCGTCGACGAACGTCTTCAGGGCTTCGGGCAGCGAGATATTCATGGTGCTCATGGCGACAAATTAGACAGCTTGGCAAAATTTGGCAAGCACGTTGCGGAACCGGTGCTGACCAAGGTCCAGCTGAGACGTTTCAGCTGAAATGTGTACTTTTTTCTAATTAATCCCTACCGACCAATCGCTTACCCGGCAAATCGGGGCTGCCAGGTGGCCGCACCATTGGATCTGCCCACAGCAAATGACATCACTGCTATTGGCACTATCTGCCAGTGTATGTAATGTTTCGCTTCCAAGCATTAGTCGCTCACTTGAGTAACTCTGGTGGTCCCAACGGCTCGCAGCCTGATCCTGAATCTCTTGCTGGCGAGTAAAGAGCGGAGCCAGAGCGCGCGCGCGACCATCGCGAGCTGCGCACTGTTCGGCATCCGCGAGAACAACGTGCGCGTCGCGCTGGCGCGACTCGTCGCGGAGGGCCTGATCGAGCCGACGCGGCGCGGCGTCTACCGGCTCGGCCCGCGAGCCGCAGCACTCGCCGATGACGTCGCGACCTGGCGCATGGCCGAGGAGCGCGTGCGAGACTGGGCCGGCGGCTGGATCACGGTGCACGTCGGCCCGTTGGGCCGCAGTGACCGAGTCGCACTGCGCGCGCGCGACCGGGCGCTCGCGATGCTCGGACTGCGCGAACTCGACCGGGGGCTCTACGTTCGCCCGGACAACCTCAAGGGTGGCGTCGACGAGGCGAGGGAACGGCTCCACAGGCTCGGACTCGAGCCTGCCGCGGCGGTCTTCGTAGCGACGGGGTTCGACG
>CAYQAF010000566.1:0-1701 GCA_964415375.1 uncultured Alcaligenaceae bacterium | reverse complement strand
TCGTCGGGCACGTGCTTCACTCCATTCGACGGGCGACCTCTGCCTGCGCCGTCCGCGCAGCGTTGGTCGACGACGACGGCGGCGGCGCCGCGGGTGCACGCACCTCGACCGTCACCTTCGAGATGTGTCCGGTGAATTTCGACGCGTGCTCGGAACCGACCGCTTCGACGACCGGCGTGCCGAGGTCGATGCCGACGTCGGCGGTCTCGTCGGCGGAGAAGAGGCCGGCCTGGGTGTTCTCGATGCGTCCCTCCGCCACCTTCTCGCCATTGACGAACAGCGTGCCGACGCCGCCCTTGCCGGGACCGCCACCGTCGTTCGCAAAGTCGAAGCGGATCGTCGCCTTGCCCGGTGCCAGCGGCTTGGCCGCGGAGATCGACGTTTGTCGCAGGCCGAGGAAGTTGTAGTGGTACGCCGGCACACCGTCCTTGACGTAGAGCGACCAGCCACCGAATCGACCACCCTGCGCGAGGAGGGTGCCGTTTGCACCGCCTGCGGGCACTTCGATCTCCGCGGTGATGGTCTTCGACTTGTTCTTCACGTTGATGAAGACGCTCTCCATCATGCCGGTCATGCCCTGGGCGAGCGTCATCGACGTGCGGCCCGCCATCAGATCGGGCCGGCCGACTGCGGTGGCGTTGAGCCGCTCGAACACGCGGTCGTCCATGGGCAGCACGTGGTACTTCGCAGCCTCATCCAGGAAAAGCGCCTGCAGTTCCGCAAGCTTCTGCGGATTCTTCGCGGCAAGGTCGTTGGCCAGGCTGAAGTCCGCGCGCACGTCGTAGAGTTCCCAGGCGGAGTTATCTTCGAGCGCCCGGCGCGGCTTGGGCTCCCACGGTGCCCTGTGAATCGTGCGTGCGTACCAGCCGTCATGGTAGATCGCACGATTGCCGGCGATCTCGAAGTACTGCGTCACGCGCGGATCCTTCGCCTTGGGATCATCGAACGTGCCGAGCAAGCTCTTGCCTTCCATCGGGATCTGCTGGGCGCCATTCACCACCTTGGGTTCAGGCAGGCCGATCGCCTCCAGGATCGTCGGCGCCACGTCGATGACGTGGCCGAACTGGGTGCGGATGCCATCCTTCGCCTTGATGCCTTTCGGCCAGTGCACCACCATGCCGTTGCGCGTGCCGCCGAAGTCCGAGGGAACCTGCTTCATCCAGCCAAACGGCGAATTCAGCGCTACCGACCAGCCCGCGGCCATGTGCGGGTAAGTCTCCGGGCCGCCCCATTGGTCGAGCAGCTGCAGCATGTCGGGCACGGTCTCCTGCACGCCGTTGAAATACGTGTACTCGTTGAACATGCCGTTCTGGCCGCCTTCGCCGCTCGTGCCGTTGTCGCCGGCGATGTAGAAGACCAGCGTATTGTCTCCCTGCCCGACGTCGTCGAAGGCCTCGAGCATCCGGCCAATCTCATGGTCCGTGTATTCGAGGAACGCGGCAAACACCTCGGCCTGGCGCGCGAACAGGCGCTGCTCGTCGGCCGACAGCGTGTCCCAGTCCTTGATCGCGGGCGGCTTCGGAGCGAGCCTGGTGCCCGGCGGCACGAGTCCGAGGTTGATCTGCCGAGCCAGCGACTCCTCGCGAATCTTGTCCCAGCCCTGGTCGAACTTGCCCTTCCAACGGGCAATCCACTGCTGCGGCACGTGGTGTGGCGCATGCGTGGCGCCCGGGGCGAAGTAGATGAACGACGGCTTGTCGG
>CAYQAF010000565.1:0-1705 GCA_964415375.1 uncultured Alcaligenaceae bacterium | reverse complement strand
GCTCAAGGGACACGAGGTCATCGTCGTCTCCAACCGCGAGCCGTACATCCACGTGCGCGACGGGGACTCGGTCCGGGTGCAGCGACCGGCGAGCGGCCTCGTCACCGCGCTCGAGCCGGTGATGCGGGCGTGCTCCGGGACGTGGATCGCGCACGGCAGCGGCTCGGCCGACCGCGACGTCGTCGACTCGCACGACCGCATCGCCGTGCCGCCCGACGACCCGGCCTACCAGCTGCGCAGGATCTGGCTCACGCCGGAAGAGGAGGACGGCTACTACAGCGGCTTCGCCAACGAGGGCCTGTGGCCGCTGTGCCACATCGCGCACGTGCGGCCGACGTTCCGTTCCTCGGACTTCGAGGCCTACCGCAGGGTCAACGCGCGCTTCGCCGACGCGGTGGTCGCCGAGGCGCGCTCGAAGGACCCGATCGTGCTCGTGCAGGACTACCACTTCGCACTGCTGCCGCGGATGATCCGCGAGCGGCTGCCGCGCGCGACGATCATCACGTTCTGGCACATCCCGTGGCCCAACCCCGAGGCGTTCGCGATCTGCCCATGGCGCGACGAGCTCCTCGACGGACTGCTGGGCAGCAGCATCCTCGGCTTCCACACCCAGTTCCACTGCAACAATTTCCTCGACACCGTCGACCGGCTGCTCGAGGCGCGCGTGGACCGCGAGACGTTCACCGTGCGCTTCCGCGGCCACTACACGGCCGTCAACCGCTACCCGATCTCGATCGAGTGGCCGCCGCAGGCGCTCGCGACGCAGAAGGACGTCGCGTCGGCGCGGCGCGACGTGCGGGCACGGCTCGAGCTTCCGCCCGACCACGCGCTCGGCATCGGCATCGAGCGGCTCGACTACACGAAGGGCATCCTGGAGCGCTTCCGCGCCGTCGGCCGGCTGCTCGCGCTGGAGCCGCAGTGGGTGGGCAGGTTCACGTTCGTGCAGATCGCGGCGCCGACGCGCGGCATGATCGGCGATTACCGCGACTATGCCGGGCGCGTGCGCGCCGTCGCGGACGAGATCAACGCGCGCTTCGCCAAGGCCGCCCATCCGCCGATCATCCTGCTCGCCGAGCACCACGAGCCCGACTCGGTCTACGAGCACTTCCGCGCCGCGGACGTGTGCTTCGTGTCGAGCCTCCACGACGGCATGAATCTCGTCGCCAAGGAGTTCGTAGCCTCGCGCGACGACGAGCGCGGCGTGCTCGTGCTCTCGCAGTTCGCCGGCGCCTCGCGCGAGCTCCCCGAGGCGCTGATCGTCAATCCGTATGACGCCGACCAGTGCGCCGCGGCGCTGCATCTCGCGCTGACGATGCCCGCCGACGAGCAGCGCGCGCGCATGCGCCTGATGCGGGGCCTGGTGCGCGAGTTCAACGTCTTCCGCTGGGCGGGCCGCATGCTGATCGACGCGGCGGCGATGCGGGAGCGTTCCGCGCTGCGTCGCTTCGCGCGCGAGCGCGAGCCCCTGGAGTCGGCTTGACCGTGCGGGTGCCGCGACTGTCCGCCCTTCGCGCGCTAGGCAGCCGGCTCATGCGGCGCCCGCCGCCCGCGTTGTCGCCGCATTGCGCGCTGTTCCTCGACATCGACGGTACGCTGCTCGAGCTTGCCGAGCGTCCGGAAGCCGCGCGTCCGGATCGGGCGGTGAGCGAGCTGCTGCCGGCGCTTGGCCACGCGCTCGATGTCGCGTTCGCGCTCGTCACCGGCC
>CAYQAF010000564.1:0-1712 GCA_964415375.1 uncultured Alcaligenaceae bacterium | reverse complement strand
GCGGCATCGCCCTGTCGGAACAGAATGTCGCCATCGGCGAACGGATGACACTCGAGCGACGCCGCGAGCGCACCCCGCTCGGTGTCGGTGAGCGCAGCGAAGAGCTCGATCCGCGACAGCGCCGCCAGGCGCGCCTCGCCGTCCCGGCGCATCGATGCCTCCGGCGAAACCCGGTCGATGTGGACGTCCCGCTGTGGGAACGGGATTCTGACGCCGGCCCGCTGCAGCGCCGCAAAGACGTGGGCCCGAATCTCGGAGTCGGCCTCCTTGGCGTCCTCGTAGTCCGCGATGTGGTAGTAGACGGCGTAGCCGATGCCGCTGTCGTCGAAGTCGACGCAGTAGCAGGCCGGAGGCGGACTGGCGAGCACGTTGGGGATCTCCGCCTGCGCGAGCGCCTGCGCGATCAGGCGCGTCACCCAACCCGGCGCGTGGTCGTAATCGGCGGTGAAGGCGACCTCGCGCTTCGGCCACTCCCTGCCGTCCGCGCGCGAGACGATCTGCACCTTTTCCTTGATCAGCTTGGCGTTGGGAATGATGACCAGTTCCTTCGAGTGCGTGCGGATGGCCGTGGCACGCCACCGGATCGCCTCGACCCGGCCGAGCGAGCCGTCGAAGCGGATCCAGTCGCCGATGCGCACGGTTCTCTCCGCCTGCAGCGACAATCCCGCCCACAGCGCGCCCAGCACCTCCTGTGCCGAGAAGGCGATGGCACCCGTGATCACGGCCGAAGTCGTGACGATGCCGGCAAGATTGACGCCGACGACGTCGAGCCGGACCAGCGCGTAGACGATCAGCGCGAGCCCGAGGAGGACGTCGATGAACAGGGTGGGTACGCGAAAGCGCGCGAGCAGCACGCCGGCCACGAACTGCAGCACCGCGCGGATCACCACGACCGCGAGCAGCGCGAGCACGCCTTCGCGGGCGATGTCGTAGAGCGTCTGGCTCGGCAGCGTCCTGCCCCACTGCTGGAGCACCCACAGCGCACCGAGCAGCACGAGCGCGATCGCGGCGAGGACGACCGCGCCGCGGCGACGCTCGCGAGGGCCGGCGAACGACAGCGTGGCAACAAGCACGGCGATGCCGGTGTACAGCGCGGCGTCGCGGAGCGTGTCGGCGGTCACGAGCAGCATGGGCATCCCATCGCGGGGCGCCGGGGCGCGCCGCAGCGGCGATTATAGGCGGACGTCCTAGAATACCGTCGTTACCCATCGAGGCGGACGGCCATGGAATCACGCACCGGCGGCGAGCTCGTCGTCGACAGCCTGCTCGGGCACGGCGCGACGCACATCTTCGGCGTGCCGGGAGAGAGCTTCCTGCCGATCCTCGACGCGCTCCACGACGTCGGCGATCGCCTCACCTTCGTGACGTGCCGCCAGGAGGGCGGCGCCGCCTACATGGCGGAGGCGCACGGCAAGCTCGCCGGCCGTCCGGGCATCGCGCTCGTCACGCGCGGCCCCGGCGCCTGCAACGCGGCAATCGGCATCCACACCGCGGCCCAGGACTCGACGCCGATGCTCGTGCTGGTCGGCCAGGTCGACACCGAATCGGTGGATCGCGAGGCGTTCCAGGAGATCGACTACCGACGCATGTTCGGCAGCGTGGCCAAGTGGGTCGCGCAGGTCGACCAGACGGAACGAATCCCCGAGTACCTGTCGCGTGCGTTCGTGACCGCGATGTCGGGTCGCCCCGGTCCCGTGGTGCTGGCACTGCCG
>CAYQAF010000563.1:0-1729 GCA_964415375.1 uncultured Alcaligenaceae bacterium | reverse complement strand
GGCCATGACCGGCGCGGCGAAGGCGACGAGCGCCAGCAGCAGCGCCCAGCGCCTGCGCAGCGAACTCGCCATGGAGCGTTCGCGGGACATGGTGCTACTCGCCGAGTCCCATCTGGATGTAGCCGGTCGGGCACACGTCCTTGCAGATGTGGCAGCCGATGCACTTGTCGTAGTCGGTGTAGACGTAGCGGCCGGTCGTCGCTTCCTTCTTCGGCACGCGCGCCACCGCCATCTGCGGGCAGTACACGACGCAGTTGTCGCACTCGAAGCACTGGCCGCAGCTCATGCAGCGCTTCGCCTCGGCGACCGCCTCGGCTTCCGCGAGCGGCTCCAGCCGTTCCTCGAAGTTCCCGAGGGCGGATTCCTTCGTCAGCGTGATGAACTTGCGCTTCACCCGCGGCGTGAAGCCGAAGTGGCCGAGGAACAGCTCCTCGTGCGGGATCACGTAGCGGTCCGAGCGATTGTCGTAGTTGTGGATGCTGGCGTTCGAGCGGTCGGTGCCGTGGATCGGCTCGTGGACCTCGGTGAACGTGCGGCCCGCCTCGACCATCTTGCGCATCAGGTCGAACGCGTGGACGTCCACCTTCGGCCGCTTCTCCTGGTCCTCGTCGCGAAGGAACCGGTCGATGCCCTCGGCGGCGATCGCGCCGTGGCCGATCGCCGTCGTGAGCAGGTGGGGACGCAGCACGTCGCCCCCGGCGAACGTCCCGGCCTTGCCCGGCAACTGGTAGTTCTTGTCGGCGACGACCATGCCCTTGCCGGTGTCGAACTCCTCGAGCCCGGTGAAGTCGACCGCCTGGCCGATCGCGGAGACGATGAGGTCGGCGGGAATCTCCTCCTCGGTGCCCTCGAACATCTTGATCTCGAGCTTCGGGCCGACGAACTTCGCTTCGCACTTCGCGACCTTGAGGGCGATCGCGCGTCCCGATGCGTCCTTGACCACGCCCACCGGCGCCATGCCGCCGCGAATGGTGATGCCTTCGGCCTGGGCCTGCTCGATCTCGTGCTTGTTGGCCTGCATCTTGTCGACGCCGAATACCGACGTCAGCACGACCTCAGCGCCCTGCTTCGCCGACACGCTGGCGACATCGTGCGCGACGTGGCCGGCGATCGCGTGCTCGGGGAAGTCGGTTGGCTTGGCCTGGCCGATGTGACCGAGCCGGCGCGCCACGGTCGCCACGTCGATCGAGGTGTCGCCACCGCCGATGACGACGACGCGCTTGCCGACGTGGCGCAGCCGACCGTCGTTGAATGCCTTCAGGAACGCGGTCGCGGTGACGACATTGGGTGCTTCGCTGCCCGGAGCCGGCAGCGGCCGCCCCGACTGCGCGCCCATGCCGAGGAACACCGCGTCGAACTCCTGGCGCAGCGCGTCCAGGGTGACGTCGGTGCCGATGCGGCACTTCGTCCGCGTCTCGACACCCATGTCGAGGATGCGCCGGATCTCCGCGTCAAGCACTTCGCGCGGCGTGCGAAAGCCGGGGATGCCGTAGCGCATCATCCCGCCGAGGTGCTCGTGCTCGTCGAAGACCGTGACCGCGTGCCCCATCTTCCGCAGCTGGTAGGCGCAGGACAGGCCGGCGGGGCCGCCGCCGATCACGGCGATCCTCTTGCCGGTCGAGGTCTCGGGCGCCTTGAACGCGAGCTTGTTCGCGATTGCGTACTCGCCGAGGAAGTGCTCGACCGAATTGATGCCGACGTGGTCCTCGACCTCGTTGCGGTTGCAGCC
>CAYQAF010000562.1:0-1734 GCA_964415375.1 uncultured Alcaligenaceae bacterium | reverse complement strand
TCTGGATTGAGGCTCGCGGGCGCTTCGTCGATGTCGGTGGCACTGATCACGGTTGAGACACGGTCTGGCCTGGGGCGTCGAGGATACTGCCGCCCGGTCCCGGGCAGCGCAACACCCGGACACCCGAGGGTCTTGCGTCGCTGATAATAGAACACGTATTCTAGAACAATGGGGCGCAAAGCATTGTTCGACCGTCGTGACATGAGCGGCGCCGCGCTGCGCCTCGTCGCGGAACGCGGTCCGCAGTCCGTGACCATCGCGGACGTCGCGCGTGAAATCGGTGCGCCGACCGGCTCGATCTACCACCGCTACCAGAGCCGCGACCAGCTGCTCGCAGAACTCTGGATGGACGTCGTCGAGGGTTTCCAGCGCGAGTTCGTTGCAGCCCTCGAGCACGCCCGGGACTTCGACTCCGCGGTCGCAGCGGCCGGGTTCATGCCGACCTGGGCGCGCGCGCATCCGCTCGAGACGCGACTGCTGCTGCTGCACCGCCGCCGCGACTTCGTGACCGGTGAATGGCCCGCATACCTTGCCGAGCGCGCAGCGGCACTTGAGCCGCAACTCGGCCAGGCGCTGCGCGCATTTGCGTTGCGGGCCTGCGGCGGCGCGAGCGCGGAAACCATGGCGAGGCTGCGTTACGCACTGCTCGACGCGCCGTTCGGCGGCCTCAAGCCGTATGTGCAGGCCGGCAAGCCGATCCCGCGCATCGTCGACCAGCTCGTCGGCGAGACTGCGCGCGCCGTGCTTGCCTCTCCCTTCGCACCCGCCGGGGTCCGGAGCGCTCCATGACCAAAGTCATACAACTGCCTTACGCTCGCCGGCCCTCATCGCTGCGATACATGCTGCGCGGCGTGATGCCGGTGCGCCGCAAGCCCGACCTGAATCCGCGGATCGTCGCAACCTGGCGAAACCACCGCGTCGACCCGCGCGATGTCGCGTCGTTCCTCGCGATCACCGGTCTCCCCGCCGGGCCGGAGCTGCCGCTGCTGTACCCGCACGTGTTCGGTTTCCGGCTTGCGATGGCCGTGCTGACGCACCCGGCGTTTCCGGTGCCGATCTGGGGCGTGCTGCAGACACGCAACTGCCTGGTGCAGCACCGGCCGATCCCGATCGAGACCGCGATGGACTTCGAATGCCGCGTGCTCGCGGGCCGGCCAACGGCCAAGGGTGCCGAGTTCGACCTGCGCACGACCGTGCACGTGGGCGCCGAGCTTGCCTGGGAGAGCCTGGTGACGTTCTTCACTCGCGCTCGCTTCGGTGAGCCGGGTCCCGACTCTCCGCTCGCACGCTCGCCCACCGAGTTCGGGCCGCTCGCGGCAGAGTGGACGCCGCGCAACGCGGATCACTGGCGGTTTGGTCGCTTCACCGGCGACTACAACGGCATCCACCTCTGGGATGCGTACGCCCGCCGGGTCGGGTTCCCGCGCGCGCTGTTCCATCCGCAGCGGGTGCTGGGCGAGTGTCTCGGCCGTATTCCAGGCGCGTGCGACCACGGCACGCCGCAGCGACTCGATGCCTGGCTCAAGGGGCCAGTGCCGCATCGCACACCGGTCCGCTTGCACGCGACGCGCGCCCTGAAGCAGACGACGTTTGCGCTGTTCGTCGAGCCCGAGCGTCCGTGCATCGTCGGCCATCTGCAGCACCTCAACGGGTAACTCCATGATCCTGAATCGCCACCAACTGACGTCGCCCGCGCCCGGCACGGCCCGCGAGCTGCACAGCCTGCACTTCGGG
>CAYQAF010000561.1:0-1735 GCA_964415375.1 uncultured Alcaligenaceae bacterium | reverse complement strand
CTTGCGCAGTGTTTCGTCCTGGACTCCTGCGGAGCGCAAGCGGGCCTCGAACGGCACCTCGAACGCGTGCAGCAGCACGAGGTCGGCGCGCGGGGCAAGTGCGCAGGCGAACTTGCAGGCCGGCAGCGAGGCCGGCGAAAAATCGACCGGGATCAGCAGGCGCCGATACGGGCCGCGCGCCGGTTGCTTGACGACCAGCATCGGGCGCGTTGTCCGGCGCACCATGCGCTCCGCGGTCGAGCCGAGCAGCAAGTGCCGCATGAAACTCGCACCGCGGGCTCCGAGCACGAGCATGTCCGCGGCGCTCGCCTCCGCCCGCGCATCGATTTGCCGCAGCAATCCACCATGCTCGACGTGCGTAGTCGGCCGGACCGCGTATTGCTGCTGCAGGCCGACGGCCAGGCGTTGCACCTCGGTCGACGCATCCGCTGCGACCTGCGCCTCGAGGTCGGCCGATGCCTCGGCCAGCAGGCGGCGCAGACGGGCAACCGGCGCAACGCTGATAACATGCAACAGTTCGAGGGCCGCGCCCAGCTCGTGCGCGACCAGCGCAGCGCGTTCCGCGGCGTGCCGGGCCGGCGCCGACAGGTCGGTTGTTGCAAGCACGCGCTGGATGCGAGTCATCTCGCGGTTCCTCCCGGATCGGTGACGCGTTCCGATTGTAGTGGGCGTGGGGAGTGCAATGAGCGAAAGTTTCACGACAGGCGGGCATTCGTAAATGCTCGAGCAGCCGTTCGTCCAGCTGCTGATCCTGCTCGCCGCCGCCGTCGCGGTGGTCGGCGTCTTCCAGCGCCTGCACGTGCCGTCGAGTCTCGGCTACCTGCTGGTGGGCGTGTTCCTCGGGCCCTATACGCCCGGCCCGGTCATCGAGGGCCACCAGCTGCGGGTGCTAGCCGAGTTCGGCATCGTCTTCCTGCTGTTCACGATCGGCCTCAGTTTCTCGCTGCCGCAGATCCACGCGCTCCGCCACCAGGTACTCGGGCTGGGTACCGGGCAGGTCGTGCTGACGACCGCTGTCGTCGGCCTGGTCGCGTGGCTGGCGGGATTGCCGCCAGCCGCGGCCTTCGTGGTCGGTGCGGTCTTCGCGCAGTCATCCACGACGATCATCAGCAAGCAACTGACCGAGCAGGGCGAGGACAACTCGCGGCACGGGCGTCTCGGAACGGCGCTGTCGGTCTTCCAGGACGTGACCGCCGTGCCGTTCGTGATCGTGATTCCGGTACTGGGCATGGCCGTGGGCGTCGAGGCACTCGCGGCGTCGCTCGGCTGGGCCCTCGCGAAGGCAGTGCTCGCGTTTGCGCTCGTCTTCATGGCGGGCCGCTGGCTGCTTCGGCCGCTGTTTCACGCCGCGGCCGCGAGCCGTTCGGCCGAACTCTTCACGCTCACCGTGCTGCTCGTGTCGCTGGCCGCCGGCTGGACGACGCATCGGCTCGGCCTGTCGATGGCTTTCGGCGCGTTCCTTGCCGGCATGATGCTCGGTGAGACGGAGTTCCGACACCAGATCGAGTCGGCGATCCGGCCCTTCCGCGACATGCTGCTCGGCCTGTTCTTCGTCGGCATTGGGATGCTGTTCGACCTGACGAGCCTGCCGGCGATCTGGCACTGGGCGCTGGCTGGCGCGCTTTGCCTGCTCCTGGTCAAGACGGTCCTGGTCGCAGGGCTCGTGAAGGTCTCGGGCAGCGACGCGCTCACGGCGTGGCGGACCGGGCTGCTGCTGGCGGTCGGCGGCGAGTTC
>CAYQAF010000560.1:0-1736 GCA_964415375.1 uncultured Alcaligenaceae bacterium | reverse complement strand
CGCTGATGAAGGGCCAGCCGCTCGCCTACAACAAGGACAACCAGGAAGACAAGGAGCCGCTGTTCGACACCGTCGACACGCTCGCCGACACGCTGGCGATCGTGGCCGACCTGGTCGCGGGGGGCATTAGCGTGCACGCCGAGCGGATGCGCGAGGCGGCGCGCGAGGGCTTCGCGACCGCGACCGACCTGGCCGACCACCTGGTGCGTCGGGGCGTGCCGTTCCGCGACGCACACGAGGCGGTGGCGCGCGCGGTCCGCCACGCGGAAGCACGGGGCGTCGGGCTCGAGGACCTGTCGCTTGCCGAGCTGCGCGAGTTCGCGCCGCAGGCCGGCGACGACGTGGGTACGGCGCTGACCCTCGAGGGGTCGGTGGCGAGCCGTGCCCATCCGGGCGGCACGGCGCCCGCGCAGGTGCGCGTGGCGATCGCTGCGGCGCGCGCGAGTCTTCCCGCGCCGCCCGCGGGGGCCTCCCGGTGAGCAACGACGCCATCGGGCTGGTCGCGGCGTTGCTGACCACGGTGGCCTACGTGCCGCAGGTGGTGCGCATCGTGAAGACGCGCTCGGCCCACGACATCTCGTGGTGGATGTTCGGCATCATGTCGGTAGGAGCGTCGCTGTGGTTGTGGTACGGGCTGCGGCTGCCGGCGTTGCCCGTCGTGGCGGCCAACGTCGTCACCCTGGCGCTGCTCGCCCTTATCCTGTTCCTCAAGTGGCAGTACGGCCGCGACGCGGCGAGCCCCGGGCGCTGACGGCTCGCGGCGCGCACGACTGTCGACCGACCGCGAAAACCTACCGCAAGGGAGCGAAGACATGTCAGGCAAGAAGCTCGCGTTCCTGGGACTCGGCGTCATGGGCTACCCGATGGCGGGCCACCTGGCTCGTGCAGGGCACGACGTGACCGTCTACAACCGTACCGGCGCGAAGGCCGAGCAGTGGGTCTCGCAGCACGGCGGCCACCTCGCGCGCACGCCCGAGGACGCCGTCGCGGCGGCGGAAGTGGTGATGATGTGCGTCGGCAACGACGACGACGTCCGCAGCGTCGCGGGTCGCGCGCTCACGACGATGCAAGCCGGCACGACCCTCGTCGACCACACCACCGCCTCGGCCGAAGTCGCGCGCGAGATGCACGCTGTCGCGAAAAAGCGCAGCGTCGGCTTCCTCGACGCACCCGTTTCGGGCGGACAGGCCGGTGCTGCGAACGGCAAGCTCACGATCATGGTCGGGGGGGAGGCGGACGACTACGCGCGCGCCGAGCCGCTGCTCGCGCACTACGCGCGCGCGGTGACGCTGATGGGCGGCCCCGGCAGCGGCCAGCTCACCAAGATGGTCAACCAGATCTGCATCGCCGGGCTCGTGCAGGCACTCGCCGAGGGCATCGACTTCGCGACGCGCTCGGGCCTCGACGCCGAGCGCGTGATCGACGTCATCAGCAAGGGCGCCGCGCAGTCCTGGCAGATGGAGAACCGCGCGAAGACGATGATCGCCGACAAGTACGACTTCGGCTTCGCGGTCGACTGGATGCGCAAGGACCTCGGCATCTGCCTCGCCGAGGCGCGGCGCAACGGCACCACGCTGCCCGTCACCGCGATCGTCGACCAGTTCTACGCGCGGGTGCAGCAGATGGGCGGCGGGCGCTGGGACACCTCGAGCCTGCTGCGGGCGCTGCGCGCCGCCAAGGCATGAGCCCGAAGGGCCGCCCCGAGGGCGAATCAGCCCCGAAGCGCGTCAGCGCGG
>CAYQAF010000559.1:0-1742 GCA_964415375.1 uncultured Alcaligenaceae bacterium | reverse complement strand
GCGTTCCGCCGCAGGTACCCGCGGCCGTTCGAGGCCGCGACCAGCCTGCAGATCCAGGTGCTCGGCAGCCTGTTCTTCAGGAACCGCACCGCCTATATCGTCGGCCGGGTGATCAACGGCCTCGACGTGCGCGCCTTCGCGGTACCGCTCAAGCACGACGCCGAGGGGCGGCTCGTCGTCGACGCGCTGCTCCTCGAGCCCAACGAGCTCGCGTTCCTGTTCTCCGCGAACCGGGCCTACTTCCTGGTCGACATGGAAGTCCCGTCCGCGTACGTGAAGTTCCTGAACTCGCTCCTGCCCGACAAGACCGCGGCCGAGCTCTACACGATGGTCGGCCTGCAGAAGCCCGGCAAGACGCTGTTCTTCCGCGACTTCCTGCACCACCTGCGGCACTCCACCGACCGCTTCATCGTCGCCCCGGGGATCAAGGGCCTGGTGATGAGCGTGTTCACGCTGCCCTCCTATCCCTACGTCTTCAAGGTCATCAAGGACCGCATCGCGGCCTCGAAGGACACCGACCGTGCGCGCGTCAAGCAGAAGTACGCGCTGGTCAAGCACCACGACCGCGTCGGGCGCATGACCGACATCCTCGAGTACTCGGACGTGGCATTCCCGCGCGAGCGCTTCACGCAGGAGCTCCTGGACGAGCTCGAGGCCGTGGCGCCGTCGCAAGTCGAGCGCGACGGCGACCACGTCGTCGTCAAGCACGTCTACATCGAGCGCCGGTTGACGCCACTCAACATGTTCCTCGAGCGTGCCGACGACTGGGAGCGGGCGCGGGTGATCCGCGAGTACGGCGACGCGATCGCGCAGCTCGCGCGCGCGAACATCTTCGCCGGCGACCTCCTGTACAAGAACTTCGGCGTCACGCGCTTCGGGCGCGTGATCTTCTACGACTACGACGAGATCGAGTACCTGACCGACTGCAACTTCCGCAAGATCCCGCCGCCCCCGCCGGGGTTCGACGACATGTCGGACGACGTCTGGTACGCGGTGGGGCCGCGCGACGTCTTCCCGGAGGAGTTCGAGACCTTCCTGCTCACCGATCCCAGGATCCGCGAGGACTTCTACCGGCACCATGCCTGCCTGCTCGACGCCGGCTGGTGGCAGGACGTGCAGCGCGAGATTCGCAACGGCTCGGTCCCCGAGGTGCTCTCCTACCCCGAGAGTGTGCGGTTCGGGCGCGACGCGCCGCGATCGGCGCGAACGTAAAGCAATCCGTCGGCATGGCGTCGGCGATCCCGCCGCGCCGCGACCGTTCGGCAGCTTGTAGGCCTCAACACTCGCGCGGCCGCGAAGGTACGCTTATCCTTGGGCGTCCGTGCCGCCGACGGCCCGGGCATGCCGGCCTGCTCCTCGACATCAACCGGGTGTCGCCCAACGTCGATTCGCGTCTCGTGTATCTCAACATCAGCCAGAGCTACCGCATCGGACCGGGACCTTCGTCGTCGCAGACGGTGGCACCGCTCGAGGCAGCGCGCCGCTTCGTGCACGAGCTCGCCGCCGACGGCCTCGTGACGCGTACGGCGCGCGTGCGCGTCGAGCTGTTCGGCGGGCTGGCCTGCACCGGGCGCGAACTGGGTGCCCAGCGCGCGGTCGTCGCCGGCCTCGCCGGGATCCCCACGGCGACCTGCGACGGGGCGCTGCTCGCCCGCTGCACCGCCGATGCCGACAACGACCGCGCGATCGCCCTTGCCGGGCGCCATCGCATCGACTTCCATCCGGCGCGCGACGTCGTCTTC
>CAYQAF010000558.1:0-1743 GCA_964415375.1 uncultured Alcaligenaceae bacterium | reverse complement strand
CAGACCCTGTTCCCGCAGTGGGAAGAAAATCCGCTCGACAGCGAAGCGCTGCGCGACGTGCGCCGCGTCTTCCACACGCTGAAGGGCAGTGGGCGGATGGTCGGTGCGCGGCGCGTCAGCGAGTTCTCGTGGAGCATCGAGAGCCTGCTGAATCGCGTGATCAGCCAGACGCTGCCGCGTTCGTCGGACATCGTCGACGTCGTGCGCGACGCGGTCGCGATGCTGCCGCGGCTGGTCGGTGAACTCGAGGACGCCAACGCGCCCGCACCGGACGTCGCGAGCCTGATGGCGCGCGCCGACGCGCTGTCCGGCCGCGAGGCGACCGTGGCGCCCGCTCCTGCGGCAGCGCCCGCGCCGGCGCCGGTACCTGCGGCCGAGCCGCCGCCCGAAATCGCTGCCGCCGAGCCGGAGCCCGTGATCGAGCCCGCCGGGATGGACCCGGTGCTGCAGGACATCTTCCGCAAGGAGACCGCCGGCCACGTGAGCGTCGTCCGCGACTTCATCGAGCGCTGCGGCCAGGCCGTGGCGCCCTATGCCGTCAGCGAGGCGCTGTACCGGGCCTGCCACACGTTGAGCGGCATTGCGAAGACCGCGGGAGTGCGTCAGGGCATCAAGGTCGCGGAGCCGATGGAGCACTACGTCCGCAAGCTCTACGACAATGGCTACGGCCTGCCGGAAGCGGGGCTCGAGCTGTTGCAGGACACGGTTCACAGCCTCGCAAACGTCGTCGAGCACGTCGAGGCGGACACCGGTTTCTTCCCCGACCACGGACGACTCGTCGCGGGCTGGCACGCGCTCGACCGCGCGCTCGATGCGGAACTCGCCAACCTCACCGAGGCCGGCGAGCGAACGATCGCTGGCGTCTGGCCGGAGGAGGGCACCGAGGTTCCGTCCGAGGAAGTCGCAGCAATCGTCGAGATCGCGCCGGAGGAATTCGAACCCGAGTTCGACGCCGACATCGCCGCGATTTTCAGCGAGGAGGCCGGCGAGCTGCTCGAGCACGCGGACGTGGCGTTGTCGAGCTGGACGCGGGACCGCGCCGATCGCAACCAGGTCACCGAACTGAAGCGCGTGCTGCACACGCTGAAGGGCGGCGCGCGCATGGCCGGCATCCGCGCGATGGGCGACCTGAGCCACGAGATGGAGTCCTTCCTGGCCGCGGTCGAGGGCGGCGACGTGGCGGCGGATGCCGACACGATCGCCGTGCTGCAGGCATCGCTCGACGAGTTGCACCGGATGCGGGATGCCGTCAACGCGGGCCAGCGCATGGTGCCGGCCAACGAACTGATCGCGCGCGTGCGCGCGGTGGCGGCCGCCTCCGCGGCGCCGCAGGCCGCGCCCGTGGTGGTCGAGCAAGCCGTCGTTACGGAGCCGGCCGAGGCTCCGACCGAATTGTTCGAAGCGGTCGCGCCAGTCGCCGCGGCCGAAGAGATCGAGTCGCCGGCCGTGGTCGAGCCTGAGCACGAGCCCCCCGCCGAGCCGCCGTTCGAGCGCGAGTTCGAGGACCAGCTCGCCGCCGCGCCGGCCGAGGCACCGGTTCAGGAAGTCCGCGCGCCGGCGGAGCCCGCACCGGAATTCCAGCCCGTCGAGCCGGTGGCCGAGAGTGCGGCGGGGACGGCGCCCATGCTGCCGGGCCGCGAGCCTCCGCAGCCCGCCGAGCGGCAGGAGCTCGCGCGCGTCAACGCCGAACTGCTCGACGACCTGCTCAACAACGCGGGCGAGGTGAGCATCTTCCGCGCGCGC
>CAYQAF010000557.1:0-1750 GCA_964415375.1 uncultured Alcaligenaceae bacterium | reverse complement strand
ACGCAAACAACCTGTCCGCGCTGTCGCTCGGGCTGGCGGGCGTCGTCGGCCTGCTCGCCGGCGGCTGGCTCGGCGACCGGCTGCGCCAGCAATACGCGAATGGCCGGCTGGTGCTGGCGGCCATCTCGATGGGCCTCGGCGCGCCCTGCGTGTATTTCGCGCTGCAGCAGCCCGCCGGCAGCGTCACGGCGTTCGCGCTGCTGATGGGAGCCTCGACGGCGTTCGGGTTCGTCTACTACGCAACCGTGTACAGCGCGATCCAGGACGTCGTCGAACCGCGACTGCGCGGCACGGCGGTAGCATTGTATTTCTTCGCGATGTACGTGCTGGGTGCCAGTTTCGGCGCCACGGTCATGGGCGCATTGAGCGATTTCTTTGCGAACCAGGCGATGCACGCGGCGGGTGCCACGGAGATGCTCGCGCCGTTCCGCGCGGCCGGGCTGCGCTCGGCGATGTACACGATACCGGTACTGATGCTGCTGTGCTCGTGCTCGCTGTTCTTCGCGTCGCGCAGCGTCGTGGCGGACATGCGGCGATTGCAGGCGCAGTTGAACGGCCCGAAGATCCGGCTCACCTGAAGGGCATCGGGCCTGGCCGGTTAGCGGCCGAGGGTGGCCACGCACTCGGCCACGGTCTCTCGCGAGTAGTCGGTGAATCGACCCTCGAGCGTCTTGCGACGTCGCCACTCCCAGGGTGCGATGACGGATGGCTGCGGCTGGTTCCAAACACCGCGTCGCAGGTCGCGAGCGGCCTTCTCGTATGCGCAGTAGGCCGGGTCGTCGGCGTACCTGCGATACACCCACGCATATCCAAGCTTGATCATCTCTGCATTCACGTCGAGGTCACCGAGCCAGAGGCGGGCCACGAGCCGGTCGTAGCGATCCTGCTCGAAGGGCTCGACCTGCACGGCCTGACCGAACACGAGTCCCGACAGTGCTTCCTTCGCAGCCTGGCCGTGGGCTTGGCCGCGCTCGGGCGCGTCGATCGCGTGCAGGCGGATGCGGACCATGCCCGAGTCGAGACGCACGTCGACGGTGTCGCCATCCGTGACGCCGACCACGACACCGTCGAGGACGGCTGTCTCCTGCGCTTGAGGACCGAAGGGCCACGCCAGCAGGAGCATCAGGACAGACAGCGCGCGACGGTGCATCGTCGCATGGTGCGGGATCCATTGTGAATCGCAACGTTTCAGCGACGAATCCGTGAGGCCGTCGATGCGGCGGACCGCTACGGTGGCGCAATGCGCGTCCTGGAGTTCGCCTGCGTGATCGCCGTCCTGGGTGCGGCAGCGGCGCCAGCGGGCCCCGATCGCTGCCGCGAGACCTACCAGGCGCGCACGTTCTTCGGCTACGCCTGTGACGCGGACTGCACACTCCACAAGGCCGGTTTCGCCTGGGCCGAGCGCCATGGCATCGCCACGCCGACCGCCTGCGCAGCGATCGATCCCGCCTTCCTCGCCGGATGCAGCGCATACGCGGCCGAAGGCCTCGCTCCGTTCGACGCGGGTTACGATTGGGCGCTCGAGAACGAGATCGCCGATCCGGGCCTCTGCATCGGTGCCGGTGCAGCATTCCGGCGCGGGTGCCAGCAGTACGTCGACGAATCGCCCAGCCCGGAGACCCTGCGCTGCGCCGAAGCGTGGCCGGGGTACGCCCAAGCGTTTCCAGGCCGGTTCCCGGGCCGGTAAGCTCCGCGGGTGACTCTCGACGACCTGCGCCGCAACCGGAACCAGCTTTTCTGGGGCCTCCAC
>CAYQAF010000556.1:0-1757 GCA_964415375.1 uncultured Alcaligenaceae bacterium | reverse complement strand
CCGCCATCAGGTACGCCGCCTTGTGCTTGCGGATCGCCTCGATCGCCACCGGGCCACGCTCCGACTTGCCGATCATCACGAGCAGGCCCGTCTTCTCGAGCATCATCCCGGTGAACTTGTCCATGCGCGTGGCCGTCGTCGGCCCTGCGGGCCCGACAACTTCGTCGCGGACGGGATCGACCGGACCGACGTAGTAGATGGCACGATTCGTGAAATCAACGCCTTCCGGCAGCCCCTGCCCGCTCGCAAAGAGGTCGGCGATGCGCTTGTGCGCGGCATCGCGGCCCGTGAGCATCCTGCCATTCAGCAGCAGCGTCTCACCGGGCTTCCAGCCCGCCACCTCGGCGCGCGTGAGCGTGTCGAGATTCACGCGACGCGAGCCGGGACCCGCGCTCCAGGTGACCTTGGGCCAGTGCTCGAGCGAGGGCGGCTCGAGCACGGCGGGCCCCGAGCCGTCGAGCACGAAGTGAGCGTGCCGAGTCGCGGCACAGTTCGGGATCATCGCGACGGGCTTCGACGCCGCGTGCGTCGGGTAGCTGCGGATCTTCACGTCGAGGACCGTCGTGAGTCCGCCGAGGCCCTGCGCGCCGATGCCGAGCGCGTTCACTTTCTCGTAGAGCGAGATACGCAGCTCCTCGAGCTTGTTCGACGGCCCGCGCTCGAGCAGTTCGTGCATGTCGATCGGGTCCATCAGCGCTTCCTTCGCGAGCAGCATCGCCTTCTCGGCCGTGCCGCCCACGCCTAGCCCCAGCATGCCCGGCGGGCACCAGCCCGCGCCCATGGTCGGCACGGTCTTGAGCACCCAGTCCTCGAGCGAGTCGCTCGGGTTCAGCATCACGAACTTCGACTTGTTCTCCGAGCCGCCGCCCTTGGCGGCCACGGTCACCTCGATCTCGTGTCCCGGCACCAACTCGACGTGGAACACGGCCGGCGTGTTGTCCTGCGTGTTCTTGCGCGCAAACAGCGGGTCGTCCACGACCGAAGCGCGGAGCCGGTTGTCCGGGTGGTTGTAGGCACGCCGCACGCCCTCGTTGACCATCTCGGCGAGGCTGCGCTTCGCATCCCAGCGTACGTCCATGCCGACCTTGAGGAACAGGTTGACGATGCCCGTGTCCTGGCAGATCGGCCGGTGGCCTTCGGCACACATCCGCGAATTGGTCAGGATCTGCGCGATCGCGTCCTTCGCGGCGGGCGACTGTTCGCGCTCGTAGGCGCGGCCGAGGTGCTCGATGTAGTCGACCGGATGGAAATAAGAGATGAACTGCAACGCGTCGGCGACGCTCTGGACGAAATCGTCCTCGCGAATCACGGTCATGGCGCGACTCCTCAGCCGCCCAGCTTGCGCTTGAGCAGCTCGTTCAGCTGGGCCGGATTGGCCTTGCCCTGGGTGGCCTTCATCACCTGGCCGACGAAGAAGCCGAACAGCTTGTCCTTGCCGCCGCGGTAGTCCGCGAGCTGCTGCGGGTTCTTCGCGATGACCTCGTCGATCGCACGCTCGATCGCCGAAGTGTCGGTGATCTGCTTCAATCCCTTCGCCTCGATGATCTCGTCGGCAGCGCGGCCCTCGGTCCACATCGCCTCGAAGACCTCCTTGGCGATCTTGCCCGAGATCGTGTCGTCGGCGATGCGCGCGAGCAGCCCCGCGAGACCCGCGGCGTCGATGCGGCTCTCGGCGACGTCGAATCCGTCGCGGTTCAGCGCGCCAGACAGTTCGCCCATCACCCAGTTGGCGGCGAGCTTCGGGTTGCCGCCGAGGC
>CAYQAF010000555.1:0-1760 GCA_964415375.1 uncultured Alcaligenaceae bacterium | reverse complement strand
ATCGTCACGCTGGTTGCGATGCTGATCCGGGAGCAAAAGCAGCGGGATGCGGAGGATGAGCATGTCGAACCCTGACCCTACGGCCCGTCGCCACCAGCGGCGCGTCCGGTGCGCACGCCGCGTGGCATCGTGCTGATCCACGCCTTTCTGTTCGTCCTGGGTGAAGGCGCCCTCGTGGTCGGCGCCGAGGCGCTCGTGCGCGGCGCCTCTAAGATTGCGTTGTCACTCGGCATCTCGCCCCTCGTGGTCGGGCTCACCATCGTCGCGATGGGTACGAGCGCGCCAGAGGTCGCCGTGTCCGTGGGCGCCGTGCTGAACGGCAGCACGGACATCGCCGTCGGAAACGTGGTCGGCAGCAATATCTTCAACGTCCTGTTCATTCTCGGGATCAGTGCGCTGATCATTCCGCTGATCGTCCATTCGCAGATCATCCGTCAGGAGGTGCCGATCATGATCGGCGCCTCGGTGCTGCTCGCGGTGCTGGCGATCGACGGCCAGATCGGACGCTGGGAGTCGGCACTGCTGTTGTCGCTGCTGGCCGGCTACATTGTGTTCCTCGTCCGGCAGTCGCGCGCCGAGACCGCCGAGACCCGCGGCGAGTTCGAGGGTTGTGTGAGCAAGCCCGGCGGCTGGGATGGACACTGGTCAGTCCAGTTGCTGCTGATCGTGGCCGGACTCGGCCTGCTGGTGCTGGGCTCGAACTGGCTGGTGGATTCCGCCGTGGTGTTCGCACGCGCACTCGGCGTGAGCGACCTCGTCATCGGCCTCACCATCATTGCGGCCGGCACCTCCATGCCGGAGGTCGCCACGTCGGTCACGGCGGCCGTGCGCGGCGAGCGCGACATCGCGGTCGGTAACGTGATCGGCAGCAACACGTTCAACATCCTGGGCTGCCTCGGGCTGTCGGGACTGGTGAGCAGCGGCGGACTCGACATTGCCTCCGCCGTCCTCAACTTCGACCTCTGGGTGATGGTCGCCGTGGCGATCGCCTGCCTGCCGGTGTTCATGTTCGGGCGCCAGATCGGCCGGCGTCGGGGCCTGCTGTTCCTCGCGTACTACGTCGCGTACGTCGCCTACCTGATCCTCGGCGCGCAGGACCACGACGCGCTCGACGAGTACTCCGCGGTCATGCTTAGCTTCGTGCTGCCGCTGACGATTGTCACGCTGGTCGCGATGCTGATCCGCGAGCAGAGGCGGCGGGACGAGGCGGGCGGCTGAGCCACGTATCGAGCAGCCATTCGGCCCATACGTCGCAGGCCTGCGACGCCGGATGGAAGCCGTCCGGTGCGAATCCGCCGAGCGGCAGCTCGGCCGGAAAGACGAAGCACGTCGCTTGAAGATCGACTGCGACTGCGCGAGTCGCGGCCTGCAGGCGCGCCGCACGCCCACCCAGCACGGCACCGAGCGGCCAGGGCAGCGCGGGGAAGCGGTCGAGCGGCGGGATGCCGGCGAACACCAGGGCAGCCTGCGGAGACTTGCGGCGCAGGGTCGCCGCGATTTCGGCGAGGTTGGCCGCAAATTTCGTGACGCTGGCGCCCCGCACGGCATCGTTGACGCCGGCCGAGACGATATAGACATCCGCAGCCGGCGCGACGGGCGCGATCCGCTCGCGGATCATCGTCGAATCGGCTCCGTTGACGCCACACGCCCGCCATCGCACCGGACGTCCGGACCGTTCGTGCAGCCGGCGCGCGAAATGCCCGACCAGCGCGCGGTCCTGATGTGCCACGCCCACGCCGGCGATGATCGAATCGCCGACG
>CAYQAF010000554.1:0-1765 GCA_964415375.1 uncultured Alcaligenaceae bacterium | reverse complement strand
TCGCGCCCTACCTCTGGGGCGCGGCCATGGACGGCACCAGCGGCGTGGGCAATGTGGTCGCCGACGTCGACCTCAGCTTCGGCGATATCCTCGACGACCTCGAGATTGGATTCATGGGGACGTACCGCGCCTCCCGGGATCGGTTCTCGGTCACGGTGGACGCCGTGTACATGGGTCTCGGCGCCACCGAGCGCGGACCAGGCGGCCTGGTGAAGGCCGATATCGACATCGACCAGGTCGCGCTCGAAGCCAGCGCAGGCTACGAGGTACGTGAGCGCCTCACGGTCTTCGGCGGGCTCCGCTACAACGACCTGTCGGCCGAGGTCGCGGCAACCGGCCCGCTGGGCAATACGGAGACCGCCGACGGCGACGAGAGCTGGGTGGATCCCATCGTCGGCGCGCATTACTCGATCCCGCTTTCGGAAGAGTGGGCCCTGAACCTGCGAGGCGACATCGGCGGCTTCGGCATCGGCTCCGACTTTGCCTGGCAGGGCGTCGCGACCTTCCGCTGGCAGTTCTCGGATCGTGCCGGCGCGCTGGCCGCCTACCGCTACATGTACATGGATTACGACGACGGCCAGGGCTCGAACCGCTTCAAGTACGACATGTCGTTCTCGGGGCCGGCGCTGGGTGTCGTATTCACGTTCTGAGACGGCCCCGCCGCAGGACGTCGCAAAGGAGCTGAACATGCGATTTCGAACGAAGTGCAGAAAGAGTCGCCACCTGGCCGGACTGTCGCTCGGTCTGGCGTTGCTGGCGGTCGCTCCCGCGCAGGCCCAGGGAACCGGCGTGGACCCGGAGGCAGCGAGGATCCTCAAGAAGATGACCGACTACGTCGGCGGCCTGCAGCAGTTCGGGTTGGATACCGCCAGTACCTTGGAGGTCGTGCTCCACTCCGGCCAGAAGATCCAGTTCACGAGCGCTGCGAAGGCGGCCCTGCAGCGGCCGAACAAGCTGTACGCGTCGCGGGTCGGCGACGTCGCCAGCCAGTCCCTCTACTACGACGGGCGGACGTTGACGCTCGTCAATCCCGACGATGGGGTCTACGCGACGGTGCCGGCGCCCGACACACTCGATGCGATGATCGATTTTGCGCGCGACTCGCTCGATGTGATCGCACCTGCCGGCGACCTGATCACGACGGACGCCTACACGCGGTTGATGGCGGATACGAGCTCGGGATTCGTGGTCGGCAAGTCGTTCATTGACGGCGTGCGCTGCGACCACCTGGCGTTCCGCGGATACGGCGTCGACTGGCAGATCTGGATCGAGGACGGAGCGCGACCGCTGCCCCGCAAGTACGTCGTCACGACCCTCGCACTCGGCGGCGCGCCGCAGTTCGAGATCTCGATGCGCAACTGGACTCTCACGCCCGACGTCAGCGCGAGGCAGTTCGAGTTCACGCCGCCGCCCGGCGTGAGACAGATCGAATTCCTCCCGGTCGGCAGTGCAGGAGAGCCGCGATGATGACCATGTACAGGGTGGCGGCGCATGTCGCATCGATCGCCGTGTTGCTATCCGCCGCAGTGGCGCCCGAGTCGCCGCTTGGGCTGCAACTCGTGCCCGATGCGCATGCGATCGTCGGTGCACCGGTGACGCCGGTCAGCGTCGCCGGTGTCGCGCGCCGCACGACGCGTCGCACAGTGGCTGTAGCCAGCACGACCGTGGCAAGTCAGTCCGCTGCGCAGGCCGCGACGGCGCAGCAACAAGCCGCGACGGCACAGCAGCAGTCCGCCACTGCACAGCAGCAGTCCGCGACGGCGCA
>CAYQAF010000553.1:0-1771 GCA_964415375.1 uncultured Alcaligenaceae bacterium | reverse complement strand
GGCGCACGCCCGCCGCGACGCCGCCTTCGCTCACGATCTTGAACAGGCCGATGTCACCCGCGCGGCTGACGTGCGTGCCACCGCACAGCTCGGTCGAAAAGTCGCCGATGCGCAGCACCCGCACGTCGTCCGCGTATTTCTCGCCGAACAGCGCCATTGCACCGGCGGCGACGGCATCGTCGAACTTCATCAGGCGCGTCTCGGCCGCCGCATTGCCGCGGATCTCCGCATTGACGAGCCGCTCGATCTCGGCGAGTTCGTCCGGCGTGACCGCCGAATAATGCGAGAAGTCGAAGCGCAGCCGGTCGGGCGCGACGAGCGAGCCCTTCTGCGTGACGTGGACACCCAGCACCTGACGCAGCGCCGCGTGCAGCAGGTGCGTCGCGGAGTGATTGAGTCGCGTGGCCTGCCGCAGCGCATGATCGACCACGGCCTCGACCCGGTCGCCGACGCGGATCGCGCCGCCTTCGAGGCGCCCGACGTGCACGTGCGACTTGCCGAGCTTGCGCGTGTCGGTCACGACGAACCGCGCATTCCCGGCCGCGAGCACCCCGCGGTCGCCAACCTGGCCGCCGCTCTCCGCATAGAACGGCGTCGCGTCGAGCACCACCTGGCCCTCCTCGCCCGCTCGCAGTTCCTGCACCGCGTCCTGGCCGCGGAACAGCGCGACGATGCGGCCGGCGCTTCGCTCGTGCTCGTAGCCTGTGAACGCAGTCTCTCCCTCGATCGTGACGCCGGCACGCAGGTCGACCCCGAACTTGCTTGCCGCCCGCGCCCGGGCCCGCTGCTCTTCCATCGCCGTCTCGAATCCGGCCTCGTCGATCGTGAGGCCACGCTCGCGAGCGATGTCGTTGGTGAGGTCCACCGGGAAGCCGAACGTGTCGTACAGGCGGAAGACCGTGTCGCCTGGAATCTGCTGGCCCGACAGCTTGCCGATCGCGCCGTCGAGCAGCGCCATGCCCTGCGCGAGCGTCTCGGCGAAGCGTTCCTCTTCCTGCTTCAGCACGCGCTCGATGTGCGCGCGCTGCGCGCGCAAATCCGGATACGCATCGCCCATCTCCTGGTCGAGCGTGGCCACGATCCTGTGGAAGAACGGCTCGCGCTGGCCGAGCATGAAGCCGTGGCGGATCGCGCGGCGGATGATCCGGCGCAGGACGTAGCCGCGGCCCTCGTTCGAGGGCAGCACGCCGTCGGCAATCAGGAACGAGCTCGCGCGGATGTGGTCGGCGATCACGCGCAGCGAGGTCGACCGGCGATCGGCGGTGCCCGTCACCTCGGCGGCCGACACGATCAACTGCTGGAACAGGTCGATCTCGTAATTGCTGTGCACGCCCTGCATCACGGCGGCGATGCGCTCGAGGCCCATGCCCGTGTCGACCGAGGGCTTCGGCAGCGGCGTCATTGTGCCGTCGGCCGAGCGGTCGTACTGCATGAAGACGAGGTTCCAGATCTCGACGTAACGGTCGCCATCCTCGTTCGGCGAGCCCGGCGGGCCGCCTTCGATGCCGGGGCCGTGGTCGTAGAAGATCTCGGTGCAGGGCCCGCAGGGGCCGGTGTCACCCATGGCCCAGAAGTTCGACTTCATACCCATTCGCGTGAAGCGAGCGGGGTCGACGCCGATCTCCTTCAGCCAGATCTCGGCCGCACCGTCGTCCTCCTCGTAGACCGTCACCCACAGCCGCCCGGGCGGAATGCCGAGCGTGCCGGTGATGAAGTCCCACGCGTAGCGGATCGCCTCGCGCTTGAAGTAGTCGCCGAAGCTGAAGTTGCC
>CAYQAF010000552.1:0-1777 GCA_964415375.1 uncultured Alcaligenaceae bacterium | reverse complement strand
GATGAATCCGGGCACGCCCGTCTCCTCGTCGAACTCCTGGCTGCCGCCGTCCTCGGTCGGCGCGCAGCCGAAATCCGCGACCTTGGCAGCGCCACTCCGCGTGACGAGGATGCTCGCCGGGTTGACGGCGCCGTGGCGCACGCCGTGCTCGTGCGCGTGCCGCAGCGCGTCCAAGACCTGAGCGACGACGCTGACCGCGTCCGCCTCGCCGAACCGGATGCCGCGTTCGAGATAGTCGCTGAGGCGATGCCCCTGCACGAACTCCACCGCGAGGTAGGCGACCGATCCCGACTCGCCGTAGTCGTAGACTCCGACGATGCCGGGGTGTGAGAGTCGCCCGGCGAGACGCGACTCGTTCCGCCAGCGAGCGAGCGCCTTGGTGGCACGACCGTCGAGCTGGGCAAGATCCTTGCGGATCGTCTTTACTGCGACCACGCGATTGACGTCCGGGTCGAACGCGCCAAAGACCTCCGCGTTGGCGCTCTCCCCGAGGGCCTCCACGACCTCGTACTTGCCGAAACGTTCGGGCAGCGTCATCGGCTTGCGGCCGCGGCGAAAAGCGCCGCGAGCGGGGCGATCGCAGGCCGCGGCACGGCCGAGGGCCGACCAGGGTGCAGCCAGATGGCGCAGCAGCGATCGAGCGGGCGCATCGGGGCGGCGGCGGTGCGCGCCGTCGGACGGGGTTGCGGACGCCGCTAATCTAGGCGCCAGGCGGCGGCGATGTCAACCGCGGCGCACGAGTGCAGGCATTTCTCGCGGCGCAGGTCGGCTCAGCCCACCGGCCGCATGAATCCGAGGCGCTGGGACTGACGGAATCCGATCGCGTAGAGGAATCCAAGCAGGGCAAAATTCTCCCGCCGCACCAGCGTCTCGACCCGCTCGATGCGCAGCGCCCCGAGGTTCACGAACAGCTGCGAGAGGAGCGCGGTGGCGACGTGGTGGTGAGCGTAGTCTGGATCGATGCCGATCGTGTCGAGTACCGCGACCGGCTCGCTGCGGCCGAAGTCGCCGAAGTCCGTGCGCGCCATCGCGAAGCCGGCCACGATGCCGTCGACGCGCGCGGTGAGCGAGACGCGCACCGCCGAGTCGTCGAGCGCTTCCGCCACCAGCCCTTCGATGTAGGCGCGCCGTTCGCGCCCCATCAGGTTGCGGTCGATGCGCACGAGGTCGGAGAGGTCGCCGGGCGCGAGCGAGCGGACGTCCACGCGGTCGCGCGCGAGCGTCTCGAAGTCGTTTGCGCGGTCGGCACTGTAGTCGACCTCCGGGGAAAAGTGGTGATGCTCGGGCGCGGCGACGCCCGGCTCGTGCTCCGCCCCGAGCCGGCCGGCGTGCACCGTGCACTCGAGAATCTGGTTCGGCGCGAGCTCGAAGCCCGCATGGTCGAAGAAGCGCAGGATGCCGTGGTCGCGCCACGACGCGCTGGTCCGGAGCGAAGTCATGCCGCCCTGGCGCGCCTCGGCCTCGAGCGCGCCGAGCAGCTGCATCCCGATACCGTGGCCCCGCTCGTCGGGCCGCACGCCGATCACTTCGAGCCGCAACGCCGGCTCGGTCCGGCCGAACTCGCCGGCAAGCTTGCGCGCGAGGACGTAGCCCGCGAGCGCGCCCGCGTCGTCGACCGCGAACTGGATGTGGACGTCGGGCTGCTTCTGCGCGGCCTGGAGCCGGCGCTCGATGTAGAAGCGGCGCGAACGACCCGCGAGGCTCGCGTCGATCGCGACGACGGCGTCGAGGTCGCGAGGCGCGAGGCGGCGCACCTTGAGCTGGGCGGCGGAAGCAG
>CAYQAF010000551.1:0-1777 GCA_964415375.1 uncultured Alcaligenaceae bacterium | reverse complement strand
CCGTCGCAACGCGCGACGCGGCGTGGCTCTTCTACACGAGCGGCACGACCGGGCGGCCGAAGGGCGTCGTGATCACGCACGGCAACCTCGTCGCGATGACGCTCGCCTTCCTCGCCGACGTGCTGCCGGTCGCGCCCGGCGACGCGATCCTGCATCCCGCGCCGCTGTCCCACGGCTCGGGCCTGTACGTCGTGCCGCACGTCGCGCGCGGCGCAGCGAACGTCGTGCCGGAGTCGGGCGGCTTCCACCCCGAGGAGATCGCGGCGCTGACGCGTTGGTGGCGCGGCGCGGCGTTCTTCGCCCCGCCGACGATGGTCAAGCGTCTGGTCGAGTCGACGGCGATCGAGGGGCTTGCGCGCGAACACCTCAAGGGCATCGTGTACGGCGGCGGCCCGATGTACGTCGCCGACTGCAAAGCGGCGTTCGCGGCGCTGGGCCCGCGCTTGGTACAAATCTACGGGCAGGGCGAGTCGCCGATGACGATCACCGCGATGGACCGCGCAGTGGTCGCCGATGCGATCGCGCGCGGCGACCTGCACCGCATCGGGTCGGTCGGCACCGCGCAGCTCGGCATCGAGGTCCGCATCGGCGGGCCGGACGATGACGCGCTGCCGACGGGCGAGGTCGGCGAGGTGCTGGTGCGCGGAGCCACGGTGATGCGCGAGTACTGGGGCAATGCCGAAGCGACCGCCAGGACGCTCGCGAACGGCTGGCTCCACACCGGCGACCTCGGCGCGCTCGACGAGGACGGCTTCCTCACGCTCAAGGACCGCTCGAAGGACTTGGTGATCAGCGGCGGGTCGAACATCTACCCGCGCGAGGTCGAGGAGGCGCTGCTCTCGCACCCCGACGTGGCCGAGGCCGCGGTGTTCGGGCGCCCGCATCCTGAGTGGGGCGAGGAGGTCGTGGCGTGCGTCGTCGCGCGCGTCGCGATTGGCGGCGACGACGCGCGGCGACGCCTCGAGGCTGCGCTGGATGCCCACTGCCGCGGCGAGATCGCCCGCTTCAAGCGGCCGCGGCACTACATCTTCGTCGACGCGCTGCCGAAGAACAACGCCGGCAAGGTGCTGAAGACCGCGCTGCGCGAGCGCTTCGGTTCAGGCCGCCCGTCGTAGCGTGAGGGCGAGCACCGCACCGACGAACGCGGCGGCGGCGGCAAGGCCGAATGCGCCGTTCGCGCCGAGGCGTTCGACCAGCACGCCGCCGAGGCTCATGCCGGCGCCCACTCCGGTGACGATCGCGGTCGACGACCACGTGAACGCCTCGGTCGTGCTGCTCGCGGGCGCGTAGCGTGACACGAGCAGCGAGACCATCGTCATCGATGGAGCGATCAGCGTGCCGGCGGCGAACGCGAGCGGCGCAAGCCCCCACGGACTGCCCACCGGCAGGTGCGCGAACAGCGGCACGGCAAGGAGCGCCATCGCGATCGGCAGCTGACGCGGGAGCGGTCGCCGCAGGAGCAGGCCGCCGTAGATCAGGCCGCCGACCGCGCTGCCGATCGAGTTCAGCGCAATCAGCAGCGGTCCCCATGGGTCGTGGCCCACGGCGCGGCCGAAGCCCGTATAGCCGACCTCGAGGGCGCCGAACGCCGTGCACAGCGCGATCGTCGTGGCGTAGAGACGCAGCAGCCGGGTCTCGGCGAGCGGGCCCAGCAGGTGCCGGCGCACGGGCGCCTCGCGGTGGCGCCACGCGAGGCCCCCCGAGAGGAACAGCAACGGTACCGCGAGGGTCAGGAAGACCACCGCGACGCTCATCGCCGCCGTCGACGAGAAGAGGG
>CAYQAF010000550.1:0-1781 GCA_964415375.1 uncultured Alcaligenaceae bacterium | reverse complement strand
TTCGGCCCCTCGCGGAAGCAGTCCACCGGGCAGACGTCGACGCAGTCGGTGTACTTGCAGCGGATGCAGGATTCGGTGACGACGTAGGTCATGGCGGGGCGGCGTGGAGGGACCGGCAAAGGCTTGAATTTTAGCAGACCAGCCCCATACTCCCTGCCGGAAGCGCTGCCCGCCGCGGCGCTTGCGAACGTGGCCGACGTTGGGCTACCGTAACCGGATGGGCCGTCCGCGCCGGGCCCGCCCTCCCCTAGACAAGGATCCCGAAAGCGATGAGCAGCGACCTGATCAAGCACGTATCCGATGCGTCCTTCGAAGCCGACGTCCTCAAGTCCGCGTCGCCGGTGCTGGTGGACTTCTGGGCCGAGTGGTGCGGCCCGTGCAAGATGTTCGCGCCGATCCTCGACGAGGTCGCCAGGGAATACGACGGGCGCCTCAAGGTGGCGAAGCTCGACATCGACAGCAATCCCGCGACACCCGCGCGCTTCGGCATCCGCGGCATCCCGACGGTCATCCTCTACAAGGACGGCCAGCCGCACGCCCAGTCGGTCGGGGCGATGTCGAAGTCGAAGCTGACGCAGTTCCTTGACAGCAACCTGTAACGCCGCTACCCTGCCCTGCCGTGAGTGAGGAGCGGACCTGAAGTCCGGGAACGCTCCCCACCCCATCGAGGCGCCGCCGCTTCCTCCTCCGCGGCGCCCGGACACTCCCAGATCCTCGCACCGCGGCCGCCCCAGGGCGCCGCCCCTTCCGCGCACGCACCCGTACGCCTCGCATCCCCCCATGCACCTGTCCGAACTCAAGTCCAAGCACGTCTCCGAGCTCCTCGACCAAGCCAACGCGATGGAGATCGACGGCGCCAACCGCATGCGCAAGCACGACCTCATCTTCGCGATGCTGAAGTCGCACGCGAAGAAGGGCGAGAGCATCTTCGGCGAGGGCGTGCTGGAGGTCCTTCCCGACGGCTTCGGCTTCCTGCGCTCGCCCGACACGAGCTACCTCGCCGGCACCGACGACATCTACATCTCGCCGTCGCAGATCCGCCGCTTCAACCTGCACACCGGCGACACCATCGAGGGCGAGATCCGCACGCCCAAGGACGGCGAGCGCTACTTCGCGCTGGTCAAGGTCGACCGCGTCAACGGCGAGCCGCCGGAGAACGCGAAGAACAAGATCCTGTTCGAGAACCTGACGCCGCTCTTCCCCGACGAGGTGATGACGCTCGAGCGCGACATCAAGGCCGAGGAGAACATCACCGGCCGGATCATCGACATCGTGGCGCCGATCGGCAAGGGCCAGCGCGGCCTGCTCGTCTCCTCGCCCAAGTCCGGCAAGACGGTGATGCTGCAGCACATCGCGCACTCGATCGCCGCCAACTATCCGGACGTCGTGCTGATCGTGCTCCTGATCGACGAGCGTCCCGAGGAAGTGACCGACATGCAGCGCACGGTGCGCGGCGAGGTCGTCGCCTCGACGTTCGACGAGCCGGCGACGCGACACGTGCAGGTCGCGGAAATGGTGATCGAGAAGGCCAAGCGCCTGATCGAGCACAAGCGCGACGTCGTGATTCTGCTCGACTCGATCACGCGCCTCGCCCGTGCCTACAACACCGTGGTGCCGGCCTCCGGCAAGGTGCTGACCGGCGGCGTCGACGCCAACGCCCTGCAGCGGCCGAAGCGCTTCTTCGGTGCCGCGCGCAACATCGAGGAAGGCGGCTCGCTGACGATCATCGCCACCGCGCTGATCGACACCGGGTCGCGCATGGACGACGTGATCTACGAGGA
>CAYQAF010000549.1:0-1784 GCA_964415375.1 uncultured Alcaligenaceae bacterium | reverse complement strand
TGTTCCGGCTGGTGACCACCAACACCACGGGCCAGCAGCTGCTGATTCTGCGCGACGTGACCAGTGAGGCGCGTCTCGAGTCGATGCGCAAGGATTTCGTCGCCAATGCTTCGCATGAGCTGCGCTCGCCGCTCACTGTGATCAGCGGGTACCTCGATTCGCTGGCCGACGACGCGACGCTCGACCCCGTCTGGCAGGCGCCCGTGCAGGAGATGCGCCGGCAGTCCGACCGGATGCGCAACATCGTTCAGGATCTGCTCGAGCTGTCACGGCTCGAGGCCCAGAGCGGCGATGCGGAGCGGAGTCCAGTGGACGTCGGCGGCATGCTCGCGCTGATCCGCAAGGAGACGCTGGCGCGGCCCGAGCATCCAGCGGTCGTCGAACTGCATCTGGACAGCGACGCATTCCTGCTCGGGGCTGAGACCGAGCTGCATTCGATCTTCTTCAACCTGGTCTCGAACGCAGTGAAGTACACGCCGGCCAGCGGCCGAATCGACATTCGCTGGTGGACGGACGCCCGGGGCGGGCACGTCGAGGTCCGCGACACCGGGATCGGCATTTCCCCGGAACACCTGCCGCGGCTCACCGAACGCTTTTACCGCGTCGATCCCGGTCGCTCGCGCAAGCTGGGCGGGTCCGGACTCGGCCTCGCGATTGTGAAGCACGCGTTACAGCGTCACGGCGCTCGCATGGAAGTCGAAAGCGTCGAGGGCAAAGGCAGCACGTTCACCTGTCATTTTCCGGCTTCGCGAGTCGAACGTCGCGGGTAGTCGGGGTTGTACCGACCGAGTTTCCCCTTATTGCGGACGCGCTCGGCTCGATCTTCATGCGGCAGGACGTGCGAGACGGGGCCGATCAGCGCGTGTCTCCCAATCGCAACACGGCCTGCAATCTCCCTGTAACAAATCACGCCTATAACGTCTGGCCAGGGAAATCGGCCACGGCAGTCCGTGTGCCACCTTGTCGTTCAGTTACCACGTTTGCGAGGGGATTATCGTGAGAAACACCGTGCTTGCGACTGCGGTCGCCGCCACGCTGGCGCTGGCCGCGCCGGCTGCATCCGCCCAGACGAAGGGCGCTGCCACCAAGGCTGACGTTCAGGCCATGCAGGCGCAGATGGAGGCGCTCGCGCAGCGGCTCAGCAAGCTCGAGGCAACCAATGCCACGCTGCAGGCCGAGAATGCCGATCTCAAGTCGGTCGTCGACCGCCGCGACGCCGAGATGGATTACCTGAAGGCGCAGACCCGCGAGCTCCGCGAAGAGGCGGCGGTTTCCTCGGGTGAAATCGCCAAGGTCAAGGGCGCCGACTGGGCAACCAAGATCAAGTTCAAGGGCGATCTGCGCTACCGGCACGAAATGATCAGCCAGGACCGTGTCGCGTCCGGATCCGTTACGGACGCGGCTGATCAGACGCGTCATCGCATTCGTGCCCGCTTCGGATTTGACGCTAAGGTCACCGATAACTCCAAGGTCGTCGTGCAGCTGGCGACCGGCGGCGCCGACCCGCGTTCTTCGAACCAGACGCTCGGCGACAACAGCACGCGCAAGAGCATCGGCCTCGACCTCGGCTATGCGGAGTACACGTTCATGCCTGGAGGCGTGGTCACGCTGGGCAAGATCAAGAATCCGGTCTGGCGCCCCGGCCAGAGCCTGTTCTTCGATGGCGACTTCAATCCGGAGGGTGGTGCGGTCACCTTCGACCGCGGCATGCTGTTCGGCGGCGTGTATGGCTGGTGGCTCACCGAGCAGTTCAACTCGAACCCGGCCGGCGAGAATAACGACTC
>CAYQAF010000548.1:0-1803 GCA_964415375.1 uncultured Alcaligenaceae bacterium | reverse complement strand
TCCAGCCCCGCGCGGGCACGCCTATATCGAGTCCGATGGAGTTGGGCGATACGGCCTGCAGCAGGTGAAACATGTTCAACCGAAGCAGCATCGGGACGTTCAACTTGAATCCGGGATCGGCCGGCTGGATATGCACGTCGAAGCGGCGCCACAGGTGCTTCCAGGCAAGCACATGGTCCGCCATGACGACATCGAAGCGACCCGCGCGCAAGATCGCCTTGCGCGCCTCCAGCCCGCACTCCGAAATGGCATGATCGCGCGAGGTATAGAAGGAGGCCAACTTCTCCAGCACCAGCGTCTCGCCTTGCTCGAGGTCGACTTCGAGCTCCTGCCCGATGTATCCCGGTTCCTCGATGGTCCGGCGCCGGACTTCGATAAGCTGTCCGTCGAGGAACGCCTGGGTTCGCGCCGCCTGCGCGACATGAATCTTCGACTGGCAGGTGCGCACCGACAGGTACAGGGTATCCTCGTCGAGGACTTCGCCCGCCGGCGCCTCCAGGTGCTTGTTGTTGAATTTGCGGTACAGCTTCGCGCCCGCGTTGACGATGCGCCCGTCAATGGCCGAGCGCACCGTGACGCCGGCCGACCAGTTGTCGGCGGTCAGCCTCAGTTCCAGTGCGCCCAGATGCATGTCGCCCATCGAGACCAGGCGCCGCTCCTTGAGCGTACTGCGCCGCCCCCGGCCGTCTTCGAAGCTTATGCTCCGCAACAGCATCCCGCGCTGCAGATCGAGCTCCTGGCGGTACGACAGGAGCTTAACGGTTCGGGCATCGAACCAGCCCTGCTCGGCGATGCGAAGATCGAGCGCGAGCCAGTTGGGGAAATTCACGAGGTCCTCGTTCTCGACCACGCGGCCGGCGATGTCGGTGCGCAGCCGATTGTAGCCGCCGGCGAGGTAGGTCCCCGGATAGTGAATGTCATCCGCCACGGACCCGGCGGCGGCGCCGCGCGTCGCGAAATAGCCGTTTCCCAGGGTGCACAAGGCTTCGCGGATACCCTCCTCCGCCGGGTCGAAGCCCTCAAACACCAGCGACCACGCAGATGGAGGTTCTACTGCCACCCGGACCTGCGCCAGATCGGTCACCACGACACCGGCGCCGGCATCGCGCAGCGCCTTCGCCTGCCCTCTGCGATCCACGCCGATGACGCAGCCGAATCGGCCGGCGCGCCCGGCCGCAACGCCGGCGATCGCATCCTCCACGACGACGGCACGTGAAGGTTCTGCCCCGACGCGCCGTGCCGCCTCCAGAAAAGCATCCGGTGCCGGCTTGCCCTTGAGCTCGAGGCGGGTAACGTCCGTCCCGTCCACTCGCGCGTCGAACAACTGCGCGATACCCGCTGCCTCGAGCACCGCCGCGCAGTTGTTGCTGGAGGACACGACGGCGGTCTTGATCTCCTGCGCCCGGAGTTTGCGCACCAGCGCGATCGACGCTTCATAGGGATCGACGCCGTGCTTCTCCAGGTGTTGCAGGAAGTACCGGTCCTTCAGATTGCCCAGCGCGCGCACGCTTTGCACTTCGGGGCCGTCTTCGGGTGTACCCAGCGGCAATTCGATCCCGCGTGACTTGAGGAAGGCTGCCACGCCGTCGTAACGCGGCTTGCCGTCGACGTAACGCGGGTAGTCGGTGTCGATATCAAAGGGGACGAACGGCTCGCCTGCCCGGGTGGCGCGCTGCTCGAGAAAACCGTCGAACAGCTTCTTCCAGGCCGAGGCATGCACGCTCGCCGTCCTGGTCAGCACCCCGTCAAGATCGAACAGAACCGCGTCGTAGTCCCGCGGGGAGAGTGTGATGACGACTATCA
>CAYQAF010000547.1:0-1803 GCA_964415375.1 uncultured Alcaligenaceae bacterium | reverse complement strand
TGATGCTGAACCAGATCTCGATTTGGTTCATCCACGAGCCGTGATTGGGCGTGTAATGGAACACAATGCGATGGCTGGGATCACTCAGAAACGCGGCACGCGTCGCCATCGTCTGCAGAATCCCCGACTTGCCCTTCACGCCCAGGTCGGTGACGATATCGGATTCGCCAGCTGCGTAGCGTACCAGGGCTTCCGACTGATGGATGTTGAGATTGTCGACAATGAAGTGCCACTGCGTGGCCGCTGGATCGGACTCCACTGTGCGCTTGATATGGGCGACAAAGTCCTCTTCCGTCCGTGTCGGGCTACAGGTCGGCTCCAGCACCCGGCCGGTGGCCGCCTCAAAGTTGACGATGAAACACTGCGTGCCGTGCCGAACGTACTCGAATTCCTGGTGCTCGACCTTCCCAGGCGCCAGCGGCAAGTTGGGATACTTGCGCTCCAACGCTTGCACCCCGCTCAGTTCGTCGGTGGACAGGATCCGTTGCCCTTGCTCGGTCAGGGCTGGGGCTTGGCGATACAAGGTGTTGATGTCCTCCACTTTCTCGTCGAGCCGTTCATCGGGTACCGGGTTCAACCAATAGCGCACCTGATGCGGTTTGAGATCAGCCTCTTTTTAAAAGCCTCGCCGCATGGCGGGACGAGATGGAGTCGACAATGCCGCGTTTCATGATCTCGTCGGCAATCTCCCGGCTTGTCCATTGGCTGATGGGCCGGCTGGAGTCTTCCGGCTTTTCACAGGCCATGGCTTCGATTTGGCAGCGCTGGTCAGCAGTAATCCGGGCCGGCGTTCCAGGCCGGGGCAGGTCTTCCAGCCGCTCGGCGACTGTCAAGTCGTCCAACGAGACCGGCTGCAATGCCAACCACCGGTCCCGCCATTGCCGAGCCGTATCGACGGTGATGTCGAACTCCCTGGCGATCTGGGCATTGTTCTTGCCGTCCGCGGCAGCTAGGACAATCCGCCCGCGCAGGGCTAATTGCTGAGGTGTACTATGCCGTCTGACCAATTGCTCAAGGCCTTGTCGTTCCTTATCAGTCAAATTGACTGCTGGTGGCTTCGGACCGCGCATGATGTTCACCCTACTGTCATAGAATGCGTACATCTTACCCGATCTTGGCCTCCGGTGTCAAACCAAAGATGCATTTCAGCCAAAGTGCACTAGTGCCCGATCATTTTCGCTTCGTCGCGCCCATCTACGATCGGCTCTTCGCCCCTCAACAGCCTGACCGGCTGCGCGGCCTATTGGAGCTGCCAGTCGCCGGGTCGCTGTTGGACGTCGGCGGGGGCACCGGCCGGGTGGCCCAGGCGCTGCGCGGGCTGGCGGATGAAGTGGTGGTGGTCGACGAGTCGGCGGCCATGCTGCAGCAGGCACGTCTCAAGGGGCTGCCGGCCGTCCGCGGCCAGGCCGAATCGCTTCCTTTTGCCGATGGCGCCTTTGCCCGGATCCTGGTCGTAGATGCCTTTCACCATTTGCAGGATCAACAGCAGGCCGCGGTCGAACTGCTGCGGGTGCTGGCCCCATCTGGGCGGCTGGTCATTGAGGAGCCAAATGTCGAACGTCCAGCGGTCCGCTTGCTCGCGCTGGCTGAGAAACTGGCCCTGATGCGCAGTCACTTTCACCAGCCATCCGCCGTACGGCAGATTTTCGAGGTTGCAGGCGGAACTGTGCGCCTGGTGCGGCATGGCACGAGCTTTTGGGCGGTAGTAGAGAGAGCAGCACCCTCTAAGTATTGTTGATTCTGCCTGTGGTGCGCCACGAGGCGCTGTTTCGATAACACCCGAACGGAAAGGAGGAAAGCCAG
>CAYQAF010000546.1:0-1809 GCA_964415375.1 uncultured Alcaligenaceae bacterium | reverse complement strand
GCGCACGTCCGGGAACAACCGCTGCATCGCGCCGAGCCAGCGCGTGTGCTCGTCGGACGAGCCTATGCCAAGCCTGCGGATCTCGTCGATGCTGCGCTCGGCGATCCCGGTGCCCTTCAGGGTGCGGTGGTAATGCAGGTCGAGCGCGAACGGCTGGGCGACGGAGAAGTTGCGGGCGGCGCTCCAGTAGAAGCCGTCGTAGATCGACAGTCCAAAGTACTTGAGCTCGCCGCCGCCTTGCGGCCGGGCCTCCGGGGCGAGCGCCGTGACCGGCTCGGGCAGCGGCGGGGGCGCGCTCCGGCCCATGGCGAAGGCCGCGCCGCAGGCGAACGTCGCCGAAGCGATCAACGCGATGAGCTTACGCACGGGCGAACGTGTAGTGGCCGACATCGGTCGACTCCGTAAGGAATCCCGCGGCGCAGTACGCGAGGTAGAAGCGCCAGCAGCGCACGAACGGCTCGTCGAACCCCTGTGCGCGGATACGCGCGGCGTTCGCGTCGAAGGCGTCGAGCCAGCGCACCAGCGTCTGTGCGTAGTCCCGACCGAACCGCCGCTCGCCGGCGGGCTCGAGCCCGGCGTGGCGCGCTTCGGCCACCAGCCGCGAGGGCGAGGGCAGCATGCCGCCCGGGAAGATGTACTGCTGTATGAAGTCGGTTTCGCGGCGGTAGCGCGGAAAACGCGCCTCGGCGATCGTGATGCCCTGCACGCAGGCACGGCCGCCGGGCACGAGCGCGTCGCGGATCTTCGCGAAGTACGTGGGCCACCAGCGCTCGCCCACCGCCTCGACCATCTCGATCGACGCCACGCCGTCGTAGGTGCCGCGGTGGTCGCGGTAGTCCTCGATGCGGAACTCCGCCCGGTCGGCGAGCCCGGCCCGTGCAAGGCGCTCGCGCGCCCACGCGGTCTGGGCGTCCGAGAGCGACAGGCCGGTGACGCGGTAGCCGGCGCGGGCCGCGACCTCGGCGAACCCGCCCCAGCCGCAGCCGATCTCGAGGATGCGCGCGCCGGCAGGCAGGGCGAGCTCGGCGAGGATGCGCTGGTACTTCGCCTGTTGCGCGAGGGCCAGCGGCTTCCCGGGGTTGCCGTCGAAGAGTGCTGACGAGTAGGTCATCGTCTCGTCGAGCCACAGGCGGTAGAAGTCGTTGCCGAGGTCGTAGTGCGCGACGATGTTCTTGCGCGCCTGGCGCCGTGTGTTGGCGTTGAGCCAATGGCGCGCGCGCAGCAGCCACGTCGCTGCGCGGCGGCCGTAGAACGCACGCTCGAGCGCCGGCTGGTTCGCAGCCAGCAGCGTGAGCAGGCGCGTGAGGTCCGGCGTGTCCCAATGGCCGGCGATGTAGCCTTCGGCGAAGCCGATGTCGCCGCGCTGCATCGTGTCGCGGGCCACGCCCCAGTCGTGGATCGACAGTACGGCCGGATCGGCATCGTGCTGCCCGAACCACGTCGAAGCGCCGTCCGGCGTCTCGACGACGATGCTGCCCCGCTCGAGGCGCGCGAGCAGGGCGAGGAGCAGGCGACCGGTCGTGGGCACGCGATGGCGGCCCTGCGGCTTGGCGATCGGCGCGATCCCGGCGGGAAGGGAGAGGTTGCGGTCGAGGGTGGTCATCGTCAGCGGGTGATGAGGGACGAGGGAGGGGCAGGCTTGGTGAAGAACGGCACGCGCTTCAGCCCATATGGCGGCGAGGAGCTACCGGCACTCGAGAGCGGCGAGCGGGTCACGATCTCCTTTGAGGGAAACGCACCGGACGAGCCCGGCTTCTACCATATGAATTTCAAGGTGCAGGGAGGGCTGTGATTCCCCTTCACCGATAT
>CAYQAF010000545.1:0-1809 GCA_964415375.1 uncultured Alcaligenaceae bacterium | reverse complement strand
ACCCGACCGGGCGGTCCGACGGGTCGTGCAGCACGAATGACATCGGCAGGGCCACCGCTGCTTTCGACCGGCGGAAGAGCGTCGCGAATTCCTCGAGCGCGATCGGCGTGAATCCCAGGAAGCCTGCGAAGGATCGCGAAATCAGGTCGTGCAGGAGCCTGGTTTCGTCGCCGGGATCCCAGTTGTCGGCCGAGATGAAGCGGTAGCCGCGACTGACGAGGCGATCGTGCTGCTGCTTGCTCGCCGTGCTCATCGCATCGAGCTTCGCGCGGCCGCAAACCTCGACGGAGTTCCAGGTTCGACGGCGGCAGAAACCATAGTGTTCGAAGTACGCCGGATAGTAAGCCTTGTTGTCTGGCTCCCCGTAGAACGGCGCCTGGTCGAATCCCCGTGTCATGAAGCGGTAGCTGTGCCAGATGTCGAAATTCATCGGGCCCCAGATGCGACGCAGACCGTGCTGGTCGCGGAGCCAGTCCCGCGCGGCGTCCAGCAGCACCGTCGCGACGATCGGATCTTCGACGCACTCGAAGAAGCCAATCAGCCCGACGGGCGTGCCGTCCTCGTCCCTGATCGCTGCGTTGACCATGGCCGAGACGCGACCGACGACCTGCGATCCTTCATAAGCGAGGAAGTGGCGATGGTCGTTGCCCGGCCGGTTGTAGAACGGGTAATCGGGGGAAAGCTGCCGCGCCACGGTACGTCGAAACGGCGGAATCCATCGCGCATCGTCCACGTACAGCGCACGACCGAATTCGATGAACTCCCGAACCCGGGATGCATCGAACCGGAACGAATCCAGGTGCATGAATCAGAAATCCATTTCAATGAAGTCCGCTTTCCCCGGGACGTCAGTTCTCGAGCAACGGCTTGCACGGCGTCGGCACCATCCGGCCGCGCGCGAAGCTGATACCAGCGCCCGGCCCCTCGAGCCGCTGCACGAGCGTCATGCGGCCATTCGTGTAGGTGCGCGGAGCGGCGGGACCTGCTGACGCAATCGCGGGCAGTTCGACCATGGCACCATCGGCAAACCCGACCGTCGCGGTATCACCCACGACGGTCACCAGCAGCGTCTCAGCGCCGCATTGCAATGGCAGGCCGTGCTTGATCGGCGATGTGACCGCGGGCTTCACCGGCTGCTCGGGAAAGAACCTCAGCGATTGACCGTCCGGCGTCGATACGAGCAGCGCACCCGTCGGCAACAGCTCGATGCGGCGCGCAGCGCCGAGGATCGCGAGGAAGCGACGCTCCTGGTCCATCAGCGACGGCGCGCAGGCCTTCTGCGTCGCGACCAGTGCCGACGTGAAGCTCAAGGTGCCCCGATCGAGAGCGTAGCTCCCAGAGTAGTGGTTGCAGCTGGCAGTGCCGCTGATTCGACGGTCGGCCCCGAGCGTCAGCGTGGCGCGCGACCGATCAATGATCCCGCCTCCGCCGATGTCCTCGGCGCGCCAGATGATTCCTTCGATCGACGGAGTGGCCGGCAGCGCCGTCAGGACCGCGTCGGCCGGCGCTTCCACGACCTCGGCCTTGCCGGTGCGGCGGTCGAACGCGCAGAGCATCGTGACCGAGGCGCCGCCCATCTGCGACTGCGGCGCAACGCCGGTGACGACGCGCACGTCGAATCCGATCTGATCGCTGAATCGCATGGGTGCGCCGACTTTCGGATCGAGGAGTCCCGAAGCACGCGAGCATTCGGCGGCCGACCCGACGTCCAGAGCCGCCCAGGCTTGCGGTGTCGAGGCGACTGAGGCTCCGCATGTGCCAGCCAGCAAGCTGATTACGGCGATTCGGCTCGGGCGCGAACGAATGCAC
>CAYQAF010000544.1:0-1810 GCA_964415375.1 uncultured Alcaligenaceae bacterium | reverse complement strand
GACGGCACCGGTGAGCAGCGGCATCATCAGCACGCCCGCGCCGACGAGACCCGCAGCCGCCGCCAGTGCGAAGCCGCGCGCGGCACCGCCACGGAAGGCCCGCCACGCCCATGCGGCAAACGCAACCGTCACGAGACCGAGTGCCAGGCGCAGCACCGCGTCGTTGTCGACCTGCGCGCCCACCACCCACGCGAGCCAGGCGACCGTCGCATAGAGCGGAAACGCGAGGATCTGCCTGACGCGCTCCATCCAGGGCCCGGGCTTCGGCAGTCGGCGGCGCCAACCCGGGAACCACGCCAGCGCCGCGAACGGCAGCGCCATGCCGAGGCCGAGCGCGACGAACACCGCGATGGTCACGCCGACGGGCTGTGTGATCGCATAACCCAGCGCCGCTCCCATGAATGGCGCAGTGCAGGGTGAGGCAACGATGACCGCGAGCACGCCACCCAGGAAAGCGTCGAGCGTGCGGTTCTTGGCCGTCCATCCGGCCGCGGCCTGCGGCGCGAACATCCCGAACTCGAAGAGGCCCGAGAGGTTCAGCGCGAGCACGAAGAAGAGCACCGCGAGCGCGGTGACCACGGCCGGCGACTGCAACTGGAAGCCCCAGCCGAGCTGCTCGCCCGCGGCGCGCAGCGCGACGAGCGCGAGCGCAAGCAGCACGAACGAGAGTACGACGCCGAGGCTGTAGGCGATCGCCTCGTGGTGCATCGTCGACCGGGCGTCGTGGTGCCTGACGAATCCCATCGCCTTGATCGACAGCACCGGGAACACGCAAGGCATCAGGTTGAGCAGCAGTCCGCCCCCGAAGGCGAAGGCGAGCGCCGCGGCGAGCGACAGCGTCGACGTGGCGGGTGCGCCGACGTCGAGCTTCGGTGCAGGTGCCTCGAGCGGCTTCGGGCCGGCGACCACGGTTCCGGCGAGCGGCACGTCGATCGTCGCGGCACGCGGGCCCGACAGGCCGTTCTGCGCGGTCAGCACGCCGGCCACGCGCGTGAATCCCGGCTCGAGCTGATTCGCGACAGGAAGCGTCATGGTGAATCCCGAACCATCACGCGCGAGCGTCTGCGGGGCGGACGGCTCGATCTGCCCTTCGCCGAACGGGTAGAAGCGGATCGCGCCGGGGTCGGGGGCGCCTGCGGGCGGCGCGAGCGTCAGCCGCACCTTCGGGCCGTCGCCGGTTGCGGTCACCGTCCAGCCAGTGATCGGCCGCGGCAGCGCGTCGCGGGTCGCGCGAATCGGCGCGCCCCACTTCGGATGCGCGTCCGTACCCGTGGCGACCGGCAGCGTGAGCGTGAGATCGGCACCCTCCGGGATGCAGGTGTCCTCGCAGACCAGCCAGTCGGCGCGCGCCGCCAGCGTCACGGTACCTTCCGCGGGTAACGTCGCCGGCACCGCGAGGTCGACCAGGTGGAAGACCTCGCCCTCGTAGCCGTAGTTGATCAGCGGTCCGGCGGGCAGCGCCTTGGGCGCCGGCCACTGGATCGGGCCGGCAGTGATGCCGCCCGGCAACTTCCAGTCGAGCGTCGTCGGCAACCCTGAATCGCCGGGATTCTGCCAATAGGTGTGCCAGTGGTCGCGGATCTTGAGCCTCAGCGCGACGGTCGCGGTCTGCCCGGGCACGAGCGCACTGCGCTCGGAGACGAGCTCGGCTTCGACGTTGGGCGTGCGCACCGGCTCGGCGTGCGCGGCCGCGATCCCCAGGATCGACGAGACGACTGCGACAGCGAGCGCGAGGGCGCGGCGGATGGGCATGGCAGGGCGGGTGAAGGGAGCGCAGACAGGTCACCGCCCACTCGGCGCGAGACCCCGA
>CAYQAF010000543.1:0-1815 GCA_964415375.1 uncultured Alcaligenaceae bacterium | reverse complement strand
CGGGCGACCACCCGCTGACGTTCCCACTGTGGGGCGGCATGGGCGCGGCAGCAATGATCGGCCTGGGTCTTGCGCGCGCGCAGCCCGGCCGGCGCGTGCTCGTGATCACCGGCGACGGAGAGATGTTGATGGGGCTCGGCAGCCTTGCCACGATCGGGGTGCAGGCGCCTGGCAACCTCGTGGTCGTCGTCCTCGACAACGAGCGCTACGGCGAAACCGGCATGCAGGCGACCGCGACGGCGCACGGCGTCGACCTCGCCGCGACCGCACGCGCGTGCTGCTTCCGGCACGCAGCCGTGGTGCGGACCGAAACTGAGCTGGCCGCCGCCCTCGGCCCGATCCGGACCGGGTCCGGTCCGTTGCTCTATCAGGTGAAAATCCGCGCCGACAAGCTCGCGGTCGCGCTGCCGCCGCGCGAGGGGGCGCATCTTAAGAACCGCTTCCGCGAGGCGCTGCTCGGGTCGCGGGCCTTCGCTTGATCGCCGTCGTGCGAGCCGCCTAGGCCGCCGCGCGCCGAGCCGGCGCGAACTCGCGCTCCATCTCGCGGCGGAACTTCACCGCTTCGCTCGTCGCGTCGGACTGCACGTCCGACCAACGCACCGGCTGGCCCGCGGGGATCGGATTCAGCAGCTTCACGTCGTGCGCGAGGCCGAGCGGAAGCCCGCCGAGCTTCAGCGACTCGTCCGCGGCGACGAGCTTGCCGTACACGGTGTAGCCGCCTTCTCCATCGAGCATCTCGCCGGACTTGAGATCGCGCTTCGCGGTCGCAACGACGTCCGCCCGGAACCCGGTTGCGCAGCCGGTCGGCTCGCGCCGCAGGCCGACCGATGCCACCGAGATCCCCACCTCCAGTCCAATCAGGTGCCAGCGCTTGTACATGCAGGCATAGCGGCCCGGCGGATCGGTCCGCACGCCGTACTCGCTGAAGCAGCGGCGGATGTACTCGGTGTCGCCCTCGAACACCACCCACACGCCGAAGCGGATGTCGTAGGGGATCGCGCGCCCGTCGGCCTCGAGCGACGAGACCACCTCGACCTGCCCCTTATGGTGCAGGTGGCCGCCTTCTTCGCGCAGCCGCATTACGAGCGGCAGATCGTCCACGCTGGACGGCGGGAATGCGAGGCCCCACGGCGCCGGGGTAAGGCCGCTCGCGTTGCACACCGCGGTGCTCTCGATCGCCGGCTTGGAGCCATCCAGGAACGAGTTGAACATCTTCGGGTTGAGGCCGCCGATGCGCGCCTGCTCCGGCGTCAGCCCGTAATAACCCCAGACCGTCTCTGGCGTGGATTGCGCGAAGTGCGGGAGCCATTTGTGCCCGCGCCCGGCGGCGACGACCTCGAAGCCGGCGGTACGCGCCCAGTCGACGAGGTCGCAGATGAGGGCCGGCTGGTCGCCATAGGCGAGGCTGTAGACGACGCCTGCATCGGCCGCACGCCGCGCGAGCAGCGGACCGCAGAACGCGTCCGCCTCGACGGTGACGTTCACCACGTGCTTGCCGTGCCGGAAGGCGCCGAGCGCGTGCGCGACGGCTGCCGCCGGATTCCCGGTCGCCTCGACGATGATGTCGATGGCGGGATGCGACACGAGCGCCTGCCAGTCTTCGCCCACATGGGTCGTCTGCCCCGCGACCGCCGCATCCAGCGAGGCCGCGCTGCAGGCCTCCGGCTTCCAGCCGACGCGCTGCAGGTTCGTCCGCGCATTCGCCGGCGCGAGGTCGGCGATGCCCACCAGGTGGACGCCCGGGGTCTTGGGCACCTGCGCGAGGTACATCGCCGCGAACTTGCCGGCGCCGATGACGCCGACGCGCAACGGTTT
>CAYQAF010000542.1:0-1817 GCA_964415375.1 uncultured Alcaligenaceae bacterium | reverse complement strand
GTTCTTGGCGACGTAGCGCGCCGCATAGGCGGCCGAGCGGTCGACCTTCGACGGATCCTTGCCCGAGAACGCCCCGCCGCCGTGAGGCGCCGCGCCGCCATACGTGTCGACGATGATCTTGCGGCCGGTGAGGCCGGAGTCGCCGTGCGGCCCGCCGATTTCGAAGCGGCCAGTCGGGTTCACGAGGTAGCGCGTGCTCGTCAGCATGTCCTTCGGGAACACCGGCTTCACGATCTCCTCGATGACGGCCTCGTGCAGCTCCGCCTGCCGCTCGTTCATCTCGGGGGCGTGCTGCGTCGACAACACGACGGTGTCGACGCCGATCGGCTGCGTACCGCGGTAGCGCACGGTCACCTGGGACTTCGCGTCGGGGCGCAGCCACGGCAGCCGGCCGTCGCGACGCACTTCGCTCTGGCGCTGCACGAGACGGTGCGCGTAGTAGATCGGGAACGGCATCAGCGCCGGCGTCTCGTCGCAGGCGTAGCCGAACATCATCCCCTGGTCGCCGGCGCCCTGGTTCAGGTAGTCGTCGGAGGCGCGGTCGACGCCCTGGGCGATGTCGGGCGACTGACGGCCGTAGCAGACCATCACCGCACAGCCGTCGGCGTCGAAGCGCAGCGCCGGGTCGTTGTAGCCGATGTGGCGGATCGTCTCGCGCGCGACGCGCGCGTAGTCGACCTGGGCAGTCGTCGTGATCTCGCCCGCCATCACCACGAGCCCGGTGGACACGAGCGTCTCTGCGGCGACGCGCGCGTGCGCATCCTGCTCCAGGATCGCGTCGAGCACCGCGTCGGAAATCTGGTCGGCGACCTTGTCCGGATGGCCTTCCGACACCGATTCCGACGTGAACAGAAATTCGCTCATCTCCACTCCGTGCGCGTGGACCCGCGCGCATGCGCGGCAGGCCCGGTTGGCCGTCGATCGACGGGGTAAGCTACGGTACCGCGCGCTGCGACCACCACGACGCGCGAGGTGCAAAGCATTGAATTTTACCAAAGCTCCCGGATCGGCCCGACCCCGTCCGACGGCCACCCGAACGTGACCAACGCCCCCGTCCCGCAAGTGATCAAACCCACCCCGGACGCGATCGCCGGGGCCGCCGCGCGGCTCCGCGCGGGCGATCTGGTCGCCTTTCCGACCGAAACCGTCTACGGCCTGGGCGGCGACGCCGGCAACGCGGCGGCCGTGCGGCGCATCTTTGAAGCCAAGGGCCGCCCCGCCGACCACCCGGTGATCGTGCATCTGGCCGATGCCGCCGACCTCGCCCATTGGGCCCGCGACGTGCCCGCGGCGGCGGCGTTGCTCGCGCGCGCATTTTGGCCGGGCCCGCTCACGCTCATCCTGCCGAAGGCAGATCATGTCCTCGGGGTGGTCACCGGCGGGCAGGACAGCGTCGGCTTGCGCGTGCCCGCCCATCCGGTCGCCCGCGCGCTCCTTGCCGCGTTCGCCCGGTTGGGCGGGCACGGCATTGCGGCCCCGTCGGCGAACCGCTTCGGGCACGTCTCACCGACGACCGCCACGCACGTCGCCGACGATCTCGGCGCGGCCGTCAACATGATCCTCGACGGCGGCCCGAGCGAGGTGGGCATCGAAAGTACAATCGTTTCGTTCGCCGGCGATGCCCCGATGCTGCTGCGTCCGGGCGGCATCGGCCCCGAGGCGATCGGGCGGGTACTGGGCTTCCCGCTCCGGGCGGCCGACGGCTCCGCGCCGCGTGCCTCGGGCACGCTCGCGTCGCACTACGCACCGCACACGCGCACGCTGCTCGTGCCCGCGGATACGCTCCACGCGATGCTCGCCCAGCACGAAACGCGCGA
>CAYQAF010000541.1:0-1822 GCA_964415375.1 uncultured Alcaligenaceae bacterium | reverse complement strand
CGCATGTCGATGTCGTCGACGACGACGCAGAAGTTGTAGGTCGGCGTGCCATCTGCACGCGCGATCACCAGGTCGTCCAGCTCGGCGTTGGCGATCTCGATCGCGCCCTTGACAGCGTCGTCCCAGCGCACGCTTCCCGCATCCGGGTTGCGGAAGCGCACCACCGGCGCGACGTCTGGCGGCGGGGTCAGACCCGGCACGCGTTCCGGGCGCCAACGACCGTCGTAGCGCGGCTTCTCACCCCGCGCCTGCTGTGCCTCGCGCAGCGCGTCGAGCTCGGCCTGCGGCATGTAGCAGTGGTACGCGAGGCCGCGCGCGAGCATGTCCGCGATCGCCGCGCGGTAGCGGTCCATGCGCTGCATCTGGTAGTAGGGCCCCTCGTCGTAGTCGAGTCCCAGCCAGTCCATCGCGTCGACGATCGCGCGGGTCGCCTGCGGCGTCGAGCGCTCGGTGTCGGTGTCCTCGATGCGCAGGATGAACGTGCCGCCGTGATGGCGCGCGAATGCCCAGGGAAACAGTGCCGAGCGGATGTTGCCGAGGTGGATGAAGCCGGTCGGGCTTGGTGCGAAGCGGGTACGTATTTCAGGCATCAGGAATCAGAGATCAGGAATCAGGGATCAGCGGCGTCGATGCGACTCGGAGCGTTCGGGCGCGCCATCGAGGCGCGGCAAACCGCATCGATTCCGAACGAGTGTGCGATTCTACCGATCCGGCATCGGCGCTCGGAAGCGCCGCGTTCGCGGCGGCTCGATGCCACGCCTTCCGGTTCCGCACGACGAATCCGCTATCCGATCCCTGTCATCTGATTCCTGATGCCTGATACCTGAGATCCAGCGTCGTCGGCGTCGCCGGATTCGGCGACTCGGGCTCGACCGCCATCGGCCCCGGTGTGTGGCCGTTCGGCCAGAAACGGGCGAAGCGCCGCGCCTCGGCCTCGTTGGCGTTGACCGGAAACGTGTCGTAGTTGCGTCCCCCCGGGTGGGCGACGTGATAGGTGCAGCCGCCCAGCGCACGCCCCGCCCACGCGTCGACGAGGTCGAACGTGAGCGGCGCCTGCACGCCGATGGTGGGGTGCAATGCCGAGGGCGGGCTCCACGCGCGGAAGCGCACGCCGGCGACATGCTCGCCGGGCACGCCGGTCGAGGTGAGTGGCAGCACGCGCCCGTTGCAGGCCACGGCGTGCCGTCCGGTCGTCATGCCGGTCACCTTGACCTGCAGGCGCTCGACCGAAGAATCGACGTAGCGTGCCGTGCCGGTGCCGGCCATTTCCTCGCCCAGCACGTGCCACGGCTCGATCGCCTGCCGCAGCTCGATCGTGACGCCGTCGTAGCTCACCGTGCCGTAGCGCGGGAAGCGGAACTCGACGAACGGGTCGAACCACGCCGGCGCGAACGGGTAACCGGCGCGGCCCAGGTCGGCGACGACGTCCGCGATGTCGGCCGCGACGAAGTGCGGCAACATCCAGCGGTCGTGCAGCGCGGTGCCCCACGGCACGAGCGGGCCGCGGTACGGCTCGCGCCAGAAGCGCGCGACCAGCGCGCGCAGCAGCAGCATCTGCACCGCGCTCATCTGCGCGTGCGGCGGCATCTCGAACGCGCGGAACTCGACGAGGCCAAGCCGACCCGTGGGGCCATCCGGCGAATACAGCTTGTCGATGGAGAACTCGGCGCGGTGCGTGTTGCCGGTGAGGTCCGTGAGCAGGTGCCGCAGCAGCCGATCGACGAGCCAGGGCTGCAGCGACTCCGTGCCGGACTCGTGTCGCGCGTCCATCTGCTGGAACGCGATCTCGAGCTCGTAGAGCTTGTCGTCGCGCGCCTCGTCG
>CAYQAF010000540.1:0-1839 GCA_964415375.1 uncultured Alcaligenaceae bacterium | reverse complement strand
ACGAACACAGGAGTCTGCAGGCTATCGGCCAGGTCGAAGGCCTGCGCACCCATCTCGAAGCACTCGGTCGGATCCTCCGGGAACAGCAGCACGTGCTTGGTGTCGCCGTGCGACGCGTAGGCGGCGCAGAGCACGTCGGCCTGCTGCGTCTTGGTCGGCATGCCGGTCGACGGGCTGCCGCGCTGGACGTCGAAGAGCACCGCCGGGATCTCGGCGAAGTAGGCGAGCCCGATGAACTCCTGCATCAGCGATATGCCGGGACCCGAGGTCGCGGTGAACGCCCGCGCGCCGTTCCAGCCCGCGCCCACGACCATGCCGATCGAGGCCAGCTCGTCCTCGGCCTGCACGAACGCGTAGCGGTTCCGGCCCGTCTCGCGGTCGACGCGGAACTTGCGGCAATAGCCCTGGAATGCCTCGGCGACCGACGTGGAAGGCGTGATCGGGTACCACGCACACACCGTCGCGCCGCCGTACACCGCGCCGAGCCCGCTCGCACTGTTGCCGTCGATGAAGATGCGCTCGCCCACGGCGTCCCGACGCGCGAGTCGCAAGCCGATCGTCGGCAGGTGCTCCTTCGCGTAGGCGTAGCCACGGCGGAATGCCCCGCGGTTCGCCTCCAGCAGCGGCGCCTTGCGCTCGCCGCCGTACTGCGAGGCGAGCAGCGCCTCGACGACGCCGGCCTCCATGTCGAGCAGGGCCGCAAGCCCGCCCACGTACATGACGTTCTTGAACAGCTGCCGCTGCCGCGCGTCCTCGTACATCTCCTGGCAGATGCCGGTGAGCGGCATGCCGATCGCGGTGATGTCCTCGCGCATCCGGCTGTGCGGAAGCGGCTTGGTCGAGTCGTAGAACAGGTAGCCGCCCTGCTCGATCTCGGCGACGTCGGCGCTCCAGGTCTCGGCGTTCATCGCCACCATCAGGTCCACGCCGCCGCGCCGCCCACGCCAACCGGCCTCGACGACGCGCACCTCGTACCAGGTCGGCATGCCCTGGATGTTCGACGGGAAGATGTTGCGCGCCGCTACCGGCACGCCCATGCGCAGCACCGCCTTGGCGAACAGGTTGTTGGCCGAGGCCGAGCCCGAGCCGTTGACGTTCGCGAACTTGACCACGAAGTCGTTGACGCGTTCGATGGGTTGCATGATGGCAGGCTCGTCAGTCGGCGGTGGCGTCGGCCACCGCGCTCGGCGCAGCCTGCACCGGCCGTCGCACGCGCGCAACGGTGCCCGCGTGCGTCATGTCGATGAACGACTTCTTCATGTCCCAGGCGCCCGTCGGACACCGCTCGGCACACAACCCGCAGTGCAGGCACACGTCCTCGTCCTTGACCATCACCCGTCCGGTCTTGAGGCCGCCCGACACGTAGAGGTCCTGCGCCAGATTGACCGCGGGCGCCCGCAGGCGCTGGCGCAGGTCCGGTTCCTCGCCGTCAGCCGTGAAGGTTATGCAGTCCATCGGGCAGATGTCGACGCAGGCGTCGCACTCGATGCACAGCCGGTCCGCGAACACCGTCTGCACGTCGCAGTTGAGGCAGCGCTGCGCCTCAGCCCAAGCGAGCTTGGCGTCGAAGCCCAGCTCGACCTCGACCTTGATGCTCTTCAGCGCGATCACCGTGTCCTTGAGGGGCACCTTGTGGCGACGATCGACGGCGATCGCGTTGTCGTAGCTCCACTCGTGGATGCCCATCTTCTGCGAGATGAGCTCGAACGTCGGCGGCGGGCGCTGCCGCAGGTCCTCGCCGCGGCAGAACTTGTCGATGGAGATCGCGGCGTCGTGGCCGTGCGCGACCGCCCAGATGATGTTCTTCGGGCCGAACGCGGCGTCGCCGCCGAAGAACAC
>CAYQAF010000539.1:0-1840 GCA_964415375.1 uncultured Alcaligenaceae bacterium | reverse complement strand
ACTACGGGCCGGCCTATCGTTTCGGGGTCGATTCCTATTCGCGGCTCGAAGGTCGCTCATTCGAACAGGCCGAACCGGATCTGAAGAACGAATGGGAACGAGCCAAGGGCGCTTCGCATCTATCGTGGGACCGGGCCAGGGACGCCACTCGCGACGCGTGGCAGCACGTCAGCGACGCGATCGAACGCGCCGTCCCGGGCGACTCCGATCGCGACGGCAAATAGCCGGCGACCCGCCGCGTCCACGACACGAGGAGTACGACATGAGTATTCGCCGATACATCCTGGCTTCATCGGTGCTCGCCTCAACGCTGGTCGCAATGCCGACCATGGGCAGCGCGGCCGTCGACCCGAGTCCGAACGGCTGCGTCAGCTGCCACGTGCTCGACAACAGCAAGGGCGTCGATGAACGCTTGAGCGTCAAGCTGAAGGAATGGACCGCCGGCAAGATCGAGCCCGGCCTGCTCGCGCAGAGCAAGGCGAGCTCGCCGGCCGGACTGACGCTGAAGGGCAAGCATCCTGCGGCCGAGGATTCGCTCGACGACATCCCGGGCGCCTGCCTGGACTGCCACGACTCCGGGTCGAAGAAGGCCCCGCCCTTTTCCCGCCTGCTGCACCTCGTCCACCTCTCGGGCGGCGTCAACAACACCTACGTGACGAAGTTCAAGAGCGACTGCATGCACTGTCACAAGCTGAACACCCAGACCGGGGAGTGGTCCATGCCGAGCGGCCCGGAGAAATAACGGCGCCACGGGTAGCCCGATCGGGCGGGCTGCTGTTCACTTGGTATGATCTGCCAAACTGACCAGCAGCACCCCCGATGACTCTCCTCTCCCGTCTCTTCGGTAAATCCCCAGCCCCGTCCGACGCGCCGACCGCCGCCAAGCCGGAGGTACCGGTCGAGGCGCCGCCACGACCCGATCCCGTGGCCCGCGCACGGGAGGAAGAAGAGCAGTTGTCGCAGCTGATCGCCGCCGGAGACATGGTCGCGGTCGGCCAGCGGGTGCTCGAGGGCAGCTCGACCCGCATCCGCCAGATGGCGGCGCGCAGCATCACGGATCCTGAGCAGCTGCGCGAACTGATCCGGGCGACGCGCCACGGCAAGGACAAGACCGTCCATCGGATCCTCACCGACAAGCGCGATGAACTGCTCGCCGCGGAGCGCCGGGCCCAGCAGCAGCAGGCGGATCTCGAGGCGGCTGCAGCGGCCATCGCACGCCACGCCGAGCGGCCGTTCGACACGTCGTACGCGGCCACCCTCGGACAACTCGAGGCCCGGTGGCGCGCGGTCGAATCGCACGCGACCCCCGATCTCCAGCACCAGGTCGCGCAGCACCTGGAGCGCGCGCGCGAGGCGTTCGAGCGGCACCGCCAGGCGCTCGAGGCGGAAGCGGAGCAGCAGCGAGCCGCGGCAGCCGCCGCCGCAGAGGCACGGCGCCAGCGAGAACTCGAAGCGCAGGCCGCCGCGGCCGCCGCGGCGGAGCAGGCGCGGATCCACGAGGCGGAGCGCGAAGCCGAACGTGAGGCCGCGCGGGCGAAGCGGGCCGCGGATGACGCCGAGGTGCGCCACCTGCTGGGACTGCTGCGCCAGGCGCAGGCGGCGCTCGATCACGGCGGGACGGCACGCGCAGCCCGGATGCGCGAGGCCATTGCGGAAAAGCTGCCGCAGGCCCCTGCCCTGCCCGAGTGGTATGCGCGCCAGCTGCAGCAGGTCGACGCAAAACTCGAGGAACTGAAGGACTGGAAGACCTTCCGGGTCGTGCCGAAGCAAGCCGAGCTGGTCGAACGGATGCAGTCGCTGGTCGGCGCCGACATCTCACCCGAGGAACTCGCGCGGCAGA
>CAYQAF010000538.1:0-1861 GCA_964415375.1 uncultured Alcaligenaceae bacterium | reverse complement strand
TCGTCGAGGAGATCCTCTATCCCGCGCTCGAGGACTTCCAGATCGACATCATGATCGGCGAGGGACCGGCAGCGCGCAGCGTCAAGCTCGACCTGCCGCCGTTCACGCTGATCGGCGCGACCACGCGCGCGGGGATGCTCACCAACCCGTTGCGCGATCGCTTCGGGATCGTCGCGCGGCTCGAGTTCTACAACGCGGAGGAGCTGACCCGCATCGTCGCCCGCTCGGCGTCGCTGCTCGGCATCGGCGTCGACGCCGCGGGCGCGGTCGAGATCGCGCGCCGCTCGCGCGGCACGCCGCGGATCGCCAACCGGCTGCTGCGCCGCGTGCGCGACTTCGCGCAGGTGAAGGCGAACGGCGCGGTGACGCTCGCGGTCGCCGACGCAGCGCTGTCGATGCTCGACGTCGACGCCTCGGGACTCGACGTCATGGATCGCAAGCTCCTTGCCACCGTGCTGCAGAAGTTCGCCGGCGGACCGGTGGGCGTCGACAACCTCGCCGCGGCGATAGGCGAGGAGCGCGATACGATCGAGGACGTGCTCGAGCCCTACCTGATCCAGCAGGGTCTCCTGCAGCGCACCGCACGCGGCCGCGTTGCCACCGCGCTCGCCTGGCGCCACTTCGGCCTCGCGCCGCCGTCCCCCGGCGCCGCGGTGGACTTGTTTCCGGGCGAATGACATGTTCACCCTCCCGGTGCGCGTCTACTACGAGGACACCGACGCCGCCGGCGTGGTCTACTACGCGAACTATCTCAAGTTCATCGAGCGTGCCCGCACCGAGTACCTGGCCGCGATCGGACACCCGCTCGCGGAACTCGAACGCCGCCACGGGATCGTATTCGTCGTGCGACGCGTCGAGGTCGACTTCCTTGCACCCGCCCGGCTGTTCGACGCGCTCGACGTCACGTTCGAGACCGAGCGCGTGAGCCGCGCGGGGCTCGTTGCCCGGCAGGAAGTCCGCCGCGGCGGGGAGCCGCTGGCACGGGCGCGGGTCGACCTCGCGTGCCTCGACGCCGCGCGCTGGAAGCCCGCTCGAATTCCCATCGACCTCGCCTCCGCCGCGCAGCCGCGCCCCGCCCCGTGACCGTCCACACCGATCTTTCGTTTCTCGCGCTCGTCAAGCAGGCGTCGTTCATCGTCCAGGCGGTGATGCTGCTGCTCGCCGTCCTGTCGCTGTGGAGCTGGTGGCAGATCTTCCTCAAGCTGTTCCAGCTGAAGCGCGCCTCGCGCGACACCGAGGCATTCGAGGACGCCTTCTGGAAGGGCGGCGACCTGGCCGAGCTCTACCAGAAGACCAGCCAGTCGCGCACCGGCGCCGGGCTCGAGCACATCTTCACCGCCGGCTTCCGCGAGTACTCGAAGCACCGGCGCCAGGGCAGCGCCTCGGCGGTGACACTCGACGCCGCGCGCCGGGCGATGCGCGCCGCCTACCAGCGCGAGATCGACGCGCTCGACGCCAATCTGTCGGGACTCGCCACCGTGGGCTCGGTGTCGCCGTACATCGGCCTCTTCGGCACCGTGTGGGGCATCATGAACTCGTTCCGTGGGCTTGCGAGCGTCGGCCAGGCGACGCTCGCGCAGGTCGCACCGGGCATCGCCGAGGCGCTGATCGCGACCGCGATCGGCCTCTTCGCCGCGATCCCCGCGGTCGTCGCGTACAACCGCTACACCCACGACGTGGACCGCCTCGCGACGCGCTACGAGACGTTCATCGAGGAGTTCTCCAACATCCTGCAGCGGCAAGGGTGAGGTCTTACGATGCGCCGCAGCCGCAAGGCGATCAACGAGATGAACGTCGTGCCGTACATCGACGTCATGCTGGTGCTGCTCGTGATCTTCATGGTCACGGCACCCCTCATCAA
>CAYQAF010000537.1:0-1864 GCA_964415375.1 uncultured Alcaligenaceae bacterium | reverse complement strand
ACGGCATCAACTCGCAGGCCGAGCTCTACGACATGATCATGGTGTGCCACCACCTCTCCCCCGACATCCCGTCGGACGTGGCGTTCACCGAGAGCCGCATCCGCGCCGAGACCATCGCCGCCGAGAACGTGCTGCACGACCTGGGCGTGATCTCGATGATGTCGAGCGACTCGCAGGCGATGGGCCGCATCGGCGAGTGCTGGCTGCGCACCATCCAGACGGCCGACGCGATGAAGACCGGGCGCGGCAAGCTGCCCGAGGACGCCTCCGGCAACGATAACTTCCGCGTGCTGCGTTATGTGGCCAAGATCACGATCAATCCCGCCATCGCGCACGGCATCGGGCACGTGCTGGGCTCGGTGGAGGTCGGCAAGATCGCCGATCTGGTGCTTTGGGAGCCGGCATTCTTCGGCGCCAAGCCCAAGATCGTGCTGAAGGGCGGCGTCATCAACTGGGCGGTAATGGGCGACCCCAATGCGTCGCTGCCCACGCCCCAGCCGACCTACTATCGGCCGATGTTCGGTTCGTTCGGCCAGCTGCTGTCGCAGACCTGCGTCACCTTCGTGTCCCAGGCGGCGGACGCCGCCGGCATCGGCGAAGAGCTCGAACTGCGGCGGCAGGTGATCCCGGTGAAGAACACGCGCAAGATCGGCAAGAAGGACATGGTCCGCAATTCCGGGACGCCGAAGATCGAAGTCTCGCCGGAGACGTTCGCCGTCACCGTCGACGGCGTGCACGCGACCGTGCCGCCGTTGAAGACGACCTCCCTCAACCAGAAGTACTTCTTCAGCTGATCGGTGCCGCCTTGATCCTCATCGAGAAGGTGCTCGGCAACGCCAGCGACCCGGAATGGGCCGCGCGCCTCGCCGCGGGTACCGTCGAGCCGCTGCCGCTCGACCACTGGGAGGCGCAGAAGAACCGCTTTCGCAAGAAGACGGCGAGCGGGCGCGAGGTCGCCGTGTCGCTCGACCGCGGCGCCTTCCTGCGCGACGGCGACGTCCTGCTCTGGGATGCGGATGCCGCCCGCGCCGTGGTCGCGCGCATCAGCCTGCGCGACGTGATGATCATTCACCTCGACGAGCTGGCGGCGCAGGACCCCGAATACGCGATGCGCACCTGCGTCGAGCTGGGGCACGCGCTCGGCAATCAGCACTGGCCGGCGCTGGTCAAGGGCACCCGCGTGTTCGTGCCGCTGACGGTCGATCACAAGGTCATGGCATCGGTGATGAAGACGCACCGCTTCGAGGGCATCCGCTACGAGTTCGTGCCGGGCGAGGACATCGTCCCGTATCTCGCGCCGCACGAGTCGCGCCGGCTGTTCGGCGGCGCGGAAGGCCCGCTGCACACGCACACGCAGGATCGCTACGTCGCGGTCGACCCGGAGACGGGACACGTGCACGGCCGCTCGCCGGTGCGCGCGCACGCCCATCCGCACGTCCATCCGCACACCGACGCCGCGGAATGACATCCAGCGCTGACGGCGCCGCGCCGCCCGTCACCGCGACGCACCTCGCGCGCCTGCTGCAGTTCGGCGACTCGATGTTGCCGATCGGCGGCTTCTCGTTCTCGGGCGGGCTCGAGTCGGCGATCCAGAAGCGCGTGGTCACCGACACGGCTTCGCTGCTCGCCTTCGCGCGGACCGCCGTCGAGCAGGCCGGCCGCGGCGACGGCATCGGGCTCGTCTGCGCGCACCGCGCCGCGGTCGCGGGCGACGTCCCCGCATTGGTCCGCATCGACGCCCGCCTCTTCGCGAGAAAGCTCTCGGGGGAGACGCGGACGATGTCGGTGCGGATGGGCAGGAAGTTCGCCGAGCTGGGTGCGCAGGTGACCGGCTCGCCCGCGTTGCTGGACTGGCGCGACCGCG
>CAYQAF010000536.1:0-1869 GCA_964415375.1 uncultured Alcaligenaceae bacterium | reverse complement strand
CGTGCTCGACCACGTCGAACGGCGAGATCTCGGCCGCGAACTCTCCCGCGGCCTGCGCGGCGAGCGCGCGACGGTGGGACTCGAGTGCGAACGCGTCCTGGTCCTCGCGGGAGACCTTCCACTGCGCCGCGACCTTCTCGGCGGTGAGCCCCATGCCGTAGGCGATGCCGAGGTTCTCGTCCTTCGCGAACACCTCGGCGTTCATCGCGAGGCGGCCGAGCATCGGGATCATGCTCATGCTCTCGGTGCCGGCGGCGATCATCACGTCGGCCTCGCCGACGCGGATGCGGTCGGCGGCGATCGACACCGCGTTGAGTCCCGACGAGCAGAAGCGGTTGATCGTCATGCCCGCGACGCTCGACGGCAGCCCGGCGAGCAGGAGCCCGATGCGGGCCACGTTCATGCCCTGCTCGAACTCGGGGATCGCGCAACCGACGATGACGTCATCGATGCGTTCCTTCGGCAGCGACGGCACCGCGGCGGTGACGCGCGAGAGCACGTGGGCGAGCAGCGAGTCGGGGCGGGTGGTGCGGAACATCCCGCGCGGCGCCTTGCCCACGGGAGACCGGGTAGCGGCGACGATGTAGGCGTCCTGGATTTGCTTGGCCATGGCGTGGTTCCTAGTTCCTGAGCGGCTTGCCGGTCTGCAGCGTATGGGCGACGCGCGCCTGCGTCTTGGCGTTGCGCACGAGGTGCATGAATTCGGCGCGCTCGAGCTCGATCAGCCAGTGCTCGTCGACCAGGCTGCCGCTGTCGACTTCGCCGCCGCAAATCACGCGCGCGACCCGCTCGCCGATCTCGGCGTCGTAGGCGCTGATGAAGCCGCCATCGCGCATGTTGACCAGCATCATCTTGAGCGTCGCAAGCCCGGTGCGGCCAGCGACGGGGATGTCGCGCGGCCGCAGCGGCGGCCGGTAGCCGGCCTCGGCCATCGCGCGTGCCTGCGCCTTCGCGACGTGCAGCACTTCGCGCGCATTGGGCACGACGACGTCGCTCGGCCTGAGATAGCCGAGCACCTGCGCCTCGAGCGCGCTCTTCGCAACGGTCGCGGTCGCGATCGTCTGGAAGTACGCGCGGACCACCGGCAGCATGTCGATCTGGCTGCCGGCGGCGCCTCGACGCGATTCCTCGGCCGCGCGCACCGCGAATTCCTTGCAGCCGCCGCCGCCGGGCAGCAAGCCCACGCCGACCTCGACCAGGCCGATGTAGGACTCGAGCGCTGCGACGGTGCGGTCGCAGTGGAGCACGAACTCGCACGAGCCGCCGAGCGCCATGCCGCGCACCGCCGCGACCGTCGGCACGAGGCAGTAGCGCAGCTTGAGCGAGGTCTGCTGGAACTTGGCGACCACCGCCTCGACGGCCGACCACTGGCCGGCGGCCGCGGCAGGCGCGATCGACGACAGGTCGGCGCCGAGCGAGAACGGCTCGCCGCGCTGCCAGAGCACGAGGCCGGCGAAGCCCTTCTCGGCCTCGCCGCAGGCACGCAGGATGCCGTCGAGGACGGCCTCGCTGACCGTGTTCTTCTTGGTCTTGAACGACAGGATCGCGACGTCGTCGCCGAGGTGCCACATGCGCACCGCGTCGGTCTCGAAGACGGTCGTGCCGGGATCCGCCCGCTCGCCGAGCACGGCATCGGGGTAGACCTGGCGACGGTGCACGGGCAGGGTCGAGCGGCCGTGGAACGCGTCGGCCGCCGGTGCGTACGAACCCTTCGTCGTGTGCACGCCGGGGACCGCGGCGACCTTCGCGCCCGTGACCCACGCCGGCAGCGATACCTTGGCGAGCGACCGTCCGGCGGCGATGTCCTCGGCAATCCAGCCGGCGACTTCCTTCCAGCCGGCGGCCTGCCACGTCTCGAACGGCCCCATG
>CAYQAF010000535.1:0-1880 GCA_964415375.1 uncultured Alcaligenaceae bacterium | reverse complement strand
CGTGTAGGGACCCTCCGGCGTGTCGACGGTGAGCTCGACGTGATCGCCCTGCGGCACGACCTGCTCGACGCGGTTCTTCCACCGCAAGTCGATTGCCGGCAGCTCCCGCGCGCGATCGACCAGGTACTCCTCGAGCCAGTACTGCTGCAGGTTGACGAAGGCCGGACGGCGATGGCCGGTCTCGGGCAGGAGGTCGAAGCGGTACGCGAGCGCGTCGTGGAAGAACACCTTGCCGACGTTCCAGCCGATGCCCTTGTCGACGACGCGCTGGCCGACGCCGAGCCGGTCGAGGATCTCCAGCGCGCGCTTCGCGTAGCAGATCGCGCGCGAGCCGACCGACACCGTCTCGTCCTCGTCGAGCACGACCACCGGCACGCCGCGCTGCGCGAGGTCGATCGCGACGGCGAGCCCGATCGGCCCCGCGCCGACCACCACGACCGCATGTCGCGCCGGTCCGCCGTCCTGGTCGCGCGAGCGGACGTAGGGGTAGATCGGGTTGGTGTAGGTCTTCACGACGCGATCATCCTTCCAGCGCTTGCCACATCTCCTTGTCGCGCTGCGCGGTCCAGATGCGCGGGTCGCGGTGCTTCGTCGCCTCGTCGTAGGCGCGCGAGACGTCGAACGGCAGGCAGTGGTCGAAGATCACCCAGTGGCCGAAGCGGGGCTGCAGCGCCGCGTAGGTGTCGTGGTAGATCGCGCGCAGGTCCTTGCCGGCCGCCACACCCGACTTCACCGCATCGAACATCGCTGTCACGAAGGCACGGGTGCCATCGAGGCCGGCCTGCACCTGCGCCGCATCCTTGAGTGCCGCGCCCCGGCCGGGGACGAGCTTCTCGGGCTTGAGTGCCGCGATCGCGTCGAGCGTCGCCGGCCAGTCGGCGAGGTACGCGTCGCCCGCGTAGGGCGTCGCGTCGAACTCGACCAGGTCGCCGGAGAACAGCACCTTGTCCTGCGGCAGCCAGACCACCGTGTCGCCCTTGGTGTGGCCGCGACCGAGCTGCATGATCTCCACCTGCAGCTTGCCGAGCATGAGCGTCAGGCGCTTCTCGAACACCAGCGTGGGCCAGGTGAGGCCGGGAATCGACTCGATCGCGCGGAACAGGCGCGGAAAGCGTTCGATCTCGCTCTTCATGTCGGCTTCGCCGCGCTCGACGATCAGGTCGTAGGTGTCGCGGCTCGCGATCACGTGGTCCGGCCGGTACGCGGAGGCACCGAGCACCCGCACCGCGTGATAGTGCGACATCAGCACGTAGCGGATCGGCTTGTCCGTGACCTCGCGGATGCGCCGGATCACGTCCTGTGCCATCACCGGGGTGGCCTGCGTGTCGATCACCATCACCGCGTCGTCGCCGACGACGATGCCGGTATTGGGGTCGCCCTCGGCGGTATACGCGTAGGCGTGCTCCGAGAGCTTCTCGAACGTGACCTTCTTTTCCTCGACGTCGGCGTGCGAGGCGAATTTCTTCTGGCTCATCTCATCTCCTGTTGCCACGGCGCCGGGACGCCGATGACCCGATTCATCAGACGCGCTCGATCGCGAGCGCGATGCCCTGCCCGACGCCGATGCACATCGTCGCGAGCGCGTAGCGGCCGCCGCGGCGCGCGAGCTCGTACATCGCGGTGGTCGCAAGCCGGGCGCCGGAAGCGCCCAGCGGATGACCGAGCGCGATCGCGCCGCCGTTGGGATTCACGTGCGGCGCGTCGTCGGGGAGCCCGAGCATCCGCAGCACGGCGAGCGCCTGCGCGGCGAAGGCCTCGTTCAACTCGATCACGTCGAAGTCCGCGACCTTCATGCCGAGCCGCGCGACGAGCTTCCCGGTCGCCGGCGCCGGGCCGATGCCCATCACCCGCGGCGGCACGCCGGCGGTCGCCATGCCGAG
>CAYQAF010000534.1:0-1882 GCA_964415375.1 uncultured Alcaligenaceae bacterium | reverse complement strand
GCTTCTACCGCTCGATCGGCATCAACCTGAAGCAGCTCTACGGCTCGACCGAGACCTGCGCGTACGTCTGCCTGCAGCCCGACGGCGGCGTCAAGCTCGACACGGTGGGGCTGCCGGCACCCGGCGTCGAGGTGCGGATCGCCGACGGCGGCGAGGTGCTGGTGCGCGGGCCGATGCTGCTCAAGGAGTACTACAAGCGTCCCGACGCGACCGCCGAGTCGATCGACGGCGAGGGCTTCTTCCACACCGGCGACGCCGGGTACTTCGACAGCGACGGGCACCTCAAGATCATCGACCGCGCGAAGGACGTCGGCAAGCTCCGCAACGGCGGCATCTTCGCGCCCAATTACATCGAGAACAAGGTCAAGTTCTTCCCGCACATCAAGGAGGCGGTCGCCTTCGGCGACGGCCGCGACATGGTGTGCGCGTTCGTCAACATCGACATCGGCTCGGTCGGCAACTGGGCCGAACGGCGCGGGCTCGCGTACTCGGGCTACACGGACCTCGCGGCCAAGCCGGAGGTCTACGAGCTCATCCGCGAGTGCGTCGAGCAGGTCAACGCCGAGTTCGCCGCCGACCCGGCGGTCGCCGACTCGCAGATCCACCGCTTCCTCGTGCTGCACAAGGAGCTCGATCCCGACGACGACGAGCTGACGCGCACCCGCAAGGTGCGCCGCGGCTTCGTCGCCGAGAAGTACGCGGTGCTGATCGACGCGCTGTACTCGGGGAAGGCCGTGCAGCACATCGCGACGCAGGTCAAGTTCGAGGACGGCCGCACCGGCATGGTGGCGGCGGACCTGGTGATCGCCGAGGCGAAGACCTTCACGTCCGACGTCGCGCAGAGGGCCGCATGAGCGCCGAGAGCGAACGCCGCATCGGCGACGTGATCCTCGCGCTCGAGAACATCTCGCTCGCCTTCGGCGGCGTGAAGGCGCTCTCCGACGTGAGCTTCGACGTGCGCGAGCACGAGATCCGCGCGATCATCGGGCCGAACGGCGCGGGCAAGAGCTCGATGCTGAACGTGATCAACGGCGTCTACCATCCGCAACTCGGCCGCATCACGTTCCGCGGCACGCAGCGCAAGCAGATGGTTCCGCACGAGGCGGCGCGCCAGGGCATCGCGCGGACGTTCCAGAACATCGCGCTGTTCAAGGGCATGACGGTGCTGGACAACATCATGACCGGCCGCAATCTGCGGATGAAGGCGACGATCGTCGAGCAGGCGATCCACTTCGGGCGCGCCAAGCGCGAGGAGCTCGAGAACCGGGCGAAGGTCGAGGAGATCATCGACTTCCTGCAGATCCAGCACATCCGCAAGACGCCGGTCGGCCGCCTGCCCTACGGCCTCATGAAGCGCGTGGAGCTCGCGCGCGCACTCGCGGCCGAGCCCTCGCTGCTGCTGCTGGACGAGCCGATGGCCGGCATGAACGTCGAGGAGAAGCAGGACATGTGCCGTTTCATTCTCGACGTCAACGAGCAGTACGGCACGACGATGGTGCTGATCGAGCACGACATGGGCGTGGTGATGGACATCTCGGACCGGGTCGTGGTGCTCGACTACGGCCGCAAGATCGGCGACGGCACGCCCGACGAGGTGCGCGCCAACAAGGCGGTCATCGACGCCTACCTCGGCGTGGCGCACTGGCACTCGGCACGCCGAACGGAGCGACAGCAGATGGCATTCTTCTTCGAAGTCCTGATCGGCGGCCTGCTCTCCGGCGTCATGTACTCGCTGGTGGCGCTCGGCTTCGTGCTCATCTACAAGGCGTCGGGCGTGTTCAACTTCGCGCAGGGCGCGATGGTGTTCTTCGCGGCGCTGACGGTCGTGGGGTTGGAGCAGGACTACGAGATCAACTTCTGGGTCGCGGTCGCCATCGCGCTC
>CAYQAF010000533.1:0-1893 GCA_964415375.1 uncultured Alcaligenaceae bacterium | reverse complement strand
GGTTGTTCTCCATCACCTGCAGCAGGATTTCGATCGACTCGGCGCCGTAGTCGCGTTCGTTCTCGGGCTTGTACAGGTAGTAGGCCTCGTCGATGAAGAGCACGCCGCCCATCGCCTTCTTGATGACTTCCTTGGTCTTCGGCGCGGTGTGGCCGATGTACTGGCCGACCAGATCGTCGCGGGTGACCGACACCAGGTGGCCTTCGCGCACGTAGCCCAGGCGGTGCAGGATCTCGGCCATGCGCAGCGCCACCGTGGTCTTGCCCGTGCCGGGGTTGCCGGTGAAGCTCATGTGCAGCGTGGGCGTTCCCCCGGCGAGGCCGAGCGCGGCGCGCGCCTTCGACACCGCGAGGAACGCGGCGATCTCGCGGATGCGCTGCTTGACCGGCGCGAGGCCGATCAGCTCGCGGTCGAGACCCTCCAGGACCTCGCCCACGTTGGCGTCACGGAGCAGCGCCTGAAGGTCGATCGTCGCGGGCGTGTCGTTCATGGCGTTGCGCTACCGAAAGTAGGGTCAGACTCGACTTTTCAGGCAGGGTGCAGGGCGATCGAAGCGCGGCGGCGTTGAAAAGTCGAGTCTGACCCTACTTTCGCGACTTTCGCGTCGTTACGCCTTGTAGCGCTCGCCTGCGGGCCGATCGGCCGAGTAGGCGCGCGTCGAGTAGCGGATCCCGCGGCCGGCGATCTCCTGCCGCTCCAGCGCAAAGCCGGGTTCCACCTTCGGGCGGTTGACGATGAAGGACAGCGCGATCGACTCCACGCCGCGCGTCGAGTCGAAGGCGTTGACCTTGATGTAGTGCTCGGGATGCGCCTTGCGGCAGGCGTTCACCTCGAGCATCACGCCCGCGGCATCCTTGAGGCCGAACATGGGTACGCCCCACATGTCCCAGTACACGTTGCGCGGATGCGGGTCGTCGGTGTGCTCGACGGAGCAGGCCCAGTCCTTCGACAGCGCGTAGTCGATCTGCGCGCGGATCTCGGCCTCCGTGAGGTCGGGCAGGAACGAGAAGGCGCCTTGGGTGATTCGCATGACGGTTCCTTTCAGGCGGAAGCGGAGGGCGTGGCGACGAAGTCCGGCGTGTCGGTCGACGTGTAGTTGAACGACACGTCCTTCCAGGTCTCGAGCGCGGCCTCGAGCGGCTTGCACCACTTGGCGGCGGCGCGCAGGACGTCCGGCCCCTCGTTCTTGATGTCGCGGCCCTCGTTGCGGGCCTTCACCATCGCTTCGAGCGCGACGCGGTTCGCGATGGCGCCCGACTGCACTCCCATCGGGTGGCCGATCGTGCCGCCGCCGAACTGCAGCACCACGTCGTCGCCGAAGAGGTCCAAGAGCTGGTGCATCTGGCCGGCGTGGATGCCGCCGGAGGCGACCGGCAACACCTTGCGCAGGTCGGCCCAATCCTGGTCGAAGAACAGGCCGCGCGACAGGTCCTGCTTCGTGTAGGCGTCGCGGCAGACGTTGTAGAAGCCCTGCACCGTCAGCGGGTCGCCCTCGAGCTTGCCGACCGCGGTGCCGCAGTGCAGGTGGTCGACGCCGGCGAGCCGCAGCCACTTGGCGATGACCCGGAACGACACGCCGTGGTTCTTCTGGCGCGTATACGTGCCGTGCCCCGCGCGGTGCATGTGCAGGATCATGTCGTTCTTGCGGGACCAGTTCGACATCGACTGGATCGCCGTCCAGCCGATCACCAGGTCGATCATCAGGATGTTCGAGCCGAGCTCCTTCGCGAACTCCGCGCGCTCGTACATGTCCTCCATCGTCGCCGCGGTGACGTTGAGGTAGTGGCCCTTGATCTCGCCCGAGTTGGCCTGCGCGCGGTTCACCGCTTCCATGCAGAACAGGAAGCGATCGCGCCAGTGCATGAACGGCTGCGAGTTGATGTTCTCGTCGTC
>CAYQAF010000532.1:0-1895 GCA_964415375.1 uncultured Alcaligenaceae bacterium | reverse complement strand
GAAGGAATGCGTCATCAACATTCCGACGGTCAAGCTCGCGGACGTGGTCGTCAAGTGCGGCAACGTCTCGGGGCGCCGCAAGGACAAATTCATCGCGTTCGGCCTGACCGCGCTGCCAGCGGCGCAAGTCGAGGCGCCGCTGATCGCCGAGTGTTACGCGAATCTGGAATGCCGGGTGGTCGACACGCGGCTGGTCGCCAAATACAACTTTTTCGTGCTCGAGGTCTGCAAGGCGTGGATCGATCCTGCGGTGCATGCGCCGCGCACGATCCACCATCGCGGACGAGGCGAATTCATGGTGGCGGGGCGGACGATCCGGCTGCGATCCCGCATGATGTAGCCTGCAGCAAACCAGGAGCCCTCCATGGATCGACGAGACTTTCTCGCTTCGAGCATCGCATTGGCGTTCGCCAGTGCTCTGCACGCGCCGGCGCGAGCCGAGCCCGGCTCAGAAGCGGCACGTGCGCGTGCGCTGTATGACGCGACCTTCGAGAAACTGCTGCTGGCGGCACCCCAGACGGCGACCGCGCTGGGCCTGGACACCGGCCGGCACGCCGCCGCAAGGTCGCGCCTGGACGACCGCTCGCCCGCCGGCCGTATGAACGTGCTGGGCCCGCTGATCGAGGCCTGGCCGCAGCTGCAATCGATCGATGCCGGGCGCCTCGAGGGTCGCGACCGGTCCGATTTCGAGACCATCGCCTGGGTGGCGGCGATCAGCCGCGAGGTCGCGTCACACCCGTTCGGGGGGATCGATTCCTACGCGTATCCCGTGCCCTACGTCGTGACCCAGCTGACGGGTGCTTACCAGTCGACGCCCGACTTCATCGCCACCAAGCACCCGATCGAATCGACCGCCGATGCGGAAGCCTACCTTGCACGGCTGGACGCCTTCGCGCGGGAAGTGACCCACGAAACCGGCCGAGCGCGCGATGACCTGAAGCGCGGCATCGTTCCGCCGGATTTCGTCGCCGACAAGACGCTGCTGCAACTGAAGGCGCTGCGCGGTCAGTCTGGCGAGAAATCCACGCTGGTGAGCGCGCTCGCGCGGCGCACGGCCGAGAAGGGCCTGGCCGGCGAGTGGGGTGCTCGGGCGAAACGCATCGTCGATGGCCCGCTCGCGGCCGCGCTCGATGCGCAGATGGCGCTGGTATCGGAGCAGCGGGCGCGCGCCAGCCACGAGGCGGGCATCCGCGGCCGGCCAGGCGGCGAGGCGTACTATCCGCTGTGCCTGCGCTACCAGACCTCGACGCGCATGACACCCGACGAGGCGCACGCGCTCGGGCTGGCGCAGGTCGCCGAGATCTCGGCCGAGGCCGACGCGCTGTTGAAAGCGCAGGGCCTCCTCGAGGGTCCCGTCGGGGCGCGCATGACTGCACTGGGCCAGGACCCGCGCGGGCTCTACCCGAACACGGACGAAGGCCGGGCGCAGCTGCTCGCCGACCTGAACGCGCAGGTGGAGGCGATCCAGCGTCGCCTGCCCGAGTTGTTCGGCGTGCTGCCGAAGACGCCGGTCGAGGTACGCCGGGTGCCGCCGGCGATCGAACTCGGCGCACCGCGCGGCTATGCGCAGACCGGCAGCCTCGACGGTACCCGCCCCGGCGCCTACTACATCAATCTCGCCGACACCGCGATCTGGCCGAAGTGGGCGCTGCCGACGCTGACCTACCACGAGAGCGTACCCGGGCATCACCTGCAGTTGACGCTGGCACTGGAGGCGGAGGGCACCTCGCTGCTGCACAAGACGTTGTTGATGAACGCATTCATCGAAGGCTGGGCGCTGTACGCCGAGCAGCTCGCCGACGAGATCGGCATGTACCGCGATCTCCCGCTCGGCCGGCTTGGGATGCTGCAGTCGTTCCTGTATCGCGCGGTGCGGATCGTGGTCGATACCGGCA
>CAYQAF010000531.1:0-1895 GCA_964415375.1 uncultured Alcaligenaceae bacterium | reverse complement strand
GCCGAGACGCGCCTCGCCTGGCTCGCTGCGCTCATCCAGCCGGTGCTGATCGTGCTCATGGGCGCGATCGTGCTCGTGCTGGTCCTCGCGGTCATGCTACCGATCGTCTCGATGAACCAGCTCATTCGCTAGCCGCGTTGCGCGTGCCGTGCGAGCGCCCAGGCGACGTGCTCGCGCACGAGCGGCGAGGGGTCCTCTGCCCGCGAGCGCAGCGCCGCGACCACCTCGGCGGAGGAGGGCGCGTTGCCGAGTGCGACCGCGAGGTTGCGCAGCCACCGCTCGTGGCCGATGCGGCGGATCGCACTCCCTGCCATCCGGGCGTCGAATGCCTCGCGCGTCCACGCGAAGAGATCGACGAGCCTCGCGTCGTCGAGACCGTGCCGGACCTCCGCGAAGTCGGGCAAGGTCGCAGGGGCCGCGTCGCGGTTCCAGGGGCACGCGAGCTGGCAGTCGTCGCAGCCGTAGACCCGGTTGCCGATCAGCGGACGGAGCTCCTCGGGGATCGCGCCGGGCAGCTCGATCGTGAGGTACGAGATGCAACGGCGCGCGTCGAGCTCGTACGGTGCGACGATCGCACTGGTGGGGCAGGCGTCGAGGCACGCGCGGCAGGTGCCGCAGTGCGCCGACGCCGGTGCCGTCGTCGGCAACGGCAGGTCGGTGTAGATCTCGCCCAGGAAGAACCAGGATCCCTGCCGCGTGAGGAGCAGCGTGTGCTTGCCGCGCCAGCCGGTGCCGGCCCGCGCGGCGAGCGCGACTTCCATCACCGGTGCACTGTCCGAGAACACGCGATGGCCGAAGTCGCCGACCTCGTCGGCGATACGTGCGGCGAGTCGCGCGAGCCGCTGCCGCATCACCTTGTGGTAGTCGCGGCCGAGGGCGTAGCGCGACACGTAGGCGCGCGCGCGGTCGGCGAGCACGGCGTCGGGATCGCGTGCGCCCGCAGGGAAATAGTCGAGGCGCGCCGTGATGACGCGGACCGTTCCCGGAATCAGATCGGCGGGCCGCGCCCGGCGGACGCCGTGCCGGGCCATATAATCCATCGCGCCATGCCGGCCCGCCGCGAGCCAGTTCACGAGCCGGGCTTCCTCCGCGCCGAGATCGGTGTCGGCGATGCCCACCGCGCCGAAGCCGAGTTCGCGTCCCCACGCGACGATGCGGGTCGCGAGCGCGTCCCAGTCCTGATCGCCCCGCTCCATCGTCAGAAGCCTAACCCGTTCCGTGGATCCGTCGATGAAATCCTGTACGCTGGCGTTGCCCGATGCCGCCGCAACCGAGCACGCGGGCGCGGCGGTCGCACGCGTACTGGCTGCGGGGATGGTGGTGACGCTCGCCGGCGACCTCGGCGCCGGCAAGACGACGCTCGCCCGCGGCGTGCTGCGTGCGCTCGGCTGGCGGGGCCCGGTGAAAAGCCCTACGTACACGCTGGTTGAACATTATCCGCTTTCGAACTTATACTTGTATCACTTTGATTTCTATCGGTTCAACGATGTGGCAGAATGGGATGACGCTGGCGTGGCCGAGTGCTTCCGCGACGACGCGCTCTGTCTCGTCGAGTGGCCGGAGCGGGTTGCCGGTCGCCTGCCCGATCCCGATGTCGCGATCACGCTCGCACACGCGAGCGTGGACGCGACGGGCCGCACGCTGACCGCTACCGCCACCACGCGGGCCGGGGAACGATGCATCGACGCCCTCGCCGGAGCAACGCCGCAGACACGCTGACGCGCGTGTCGATCGAGCGCCGACGTGCGCTCAAGTGGCTGCTCGTGCCCGCGTCCGGGCTGCTGGTTCCCGGCGCGTTCGCCAATGCCGGTCGCGTCGCCTCGGCGCGGGTCTGGCCCGCGCAGGAATACACGCGGGTGATCCTCGAGGGCCCGACGCCGGTGCCGCACCAGGTG
>CAYQAF010000530.1:0-1907 GCA_964415375.1 uncultured Alcaligenaceae bacterium | reverse complement strand
CGGTGCCGCTCGACAATTACCAGGGCGATCTCAACGCCGGGCAATCGTGGTACCGGCCCACGCACGTGCTGGTCGCCGTGCTCGACGATGTGCGCGCCGCAGATCTCGTGCAGTCGGCGCTGCTGCGCCTCTTCCAGCAGTTCTGGAGGCACCAGCTGGTCTACGACCATCCGCGCGACAACTGCACGAGCATGAGCGTCGACGTGCTGCGCGCGCTCGGCCTGCCGGTGCCGGCGCGCGGGCCGACCTCGGTCGCGGGCGCGTTCCTGTACCTGCCGATTGACGCGCTGCGCCGGCGCTCGCTGGCCGCCGCGCGCACCTCGTACGACTACGCAACGACCGACCTCACGCGCCTCCTGCCGGCGGTCGCGACCGAGGACGTCTTCGCTGCGCTGTGCGCGTGCCTCGCCGACACGGCGGTGCCGGAGGGACGCCTCGCGCAGTGGCTCCGCGCGGACATGCGCGCGATCGCGCTGCTACGCATTCCCCAGTTGCCATCGAGCCGGGTGTTCGGCGATGCCGCCGTCGTGGACCTCGCCGGGTATCGCGCACGCGTGCCGCGCGATCCCGCGCAGCATCAGATCGTGCCCGTGCCGGCGCGCCCCTTTCCCGAGACGCTGCGCGACGACGACCTGCTGCCGCCGCTGCCGCGTGCCTCGGCACTCGCCGAGCGTGCCTGGCGTGCTCTGGTCGTGGGGCTCGTGGCGGTCGCGGCGATCCTGCTCCTCGCCTGAGCGAGGCGCGCGAGGCGTCAGCCGAGCGCAGGCGCGAAGCGCCCGTCGCCGAGCGAGGAAGGTCGGCCGACACGCGGCCGGGTGGGCCCTGCAGGTGTGGCACAGGGAGGCCGACGCCTGAACGGCAACGTCAGCGCGTGCGGCGCTGCCGCGGCTTCGGTATCGGTACGACGACCGCCGGCGGTACGCACGCGACCGGCGTGCACGAGCCCAGCGCACAGCAGTTCGCGGTGAGGTAGGCGATCAGCGCGTTCATCGCGTCCACGTTTGCGCTATACCAGAGAAACCGGCCGTCCTGTCGTTGCGCAACGAGCCCCGCCCGGTGCAGTTCCTTCAGGTGGAAGGACAGAGTGGCCGGCGTGATCTCGAGCTTCTCGGCGATCACGCCCGCGGAGAGGCCGTCCGGCGCGTGCTGGACCAGCAGGCGGAACACCGCGAGCCGGCTCGCCTGCGCGAGCGCCGCCAGTGCGGCGAGGACATTCGTCGTTTCCATGTTCACAAAACTATCAACCAGATTGACCCTCGTCAATAACCACGCCAGCTAGCCGGATTCCAATACCGCCAATCCTAACGCAAACGCGTGACGCGATTGCGGGGAAACGGATGACGCGTGCCGCGTCCGCGGCGCGGAGGCCAGGAGGGCGGTAGATGAAACTGACGCGACGGGACTTCATCAAGGCGTCGGCCGGCACGGCATCGATCGTGCTGGCAGGCTGCGCGACCACGCCCGGCACGGGTGGCGGGGCGGCCCCGGTCAGCGCGGCGATGGCGCCGCGCAAGGCCCGGGCGGCCGGGCCGGCGAAGGGCGAGTGGGTTGCGACCTGCTGCCAGGGCTGCACCCAGTGGTGCGCGGTCGAATTGTTCGTGCAGGACGGGCGCGCAGTGCGCGTGCGCGGCAACCAGAACTCGAAGACCAACCACGGCTATTGCTGCCCGCGGGGGCACATGATCCCCGCGCAACTGTACAACCCCGACCGCATCAAGGTGCCGCTGAAGCGCACCAACCCGGTCAAGGGCCGCGGCGTCGACCCGCGCTGGGTGCCGATCACCTGGGACGAGGCGCTCGACACGGTTGCCGACAAGATGCTCGAGCTGCGCAAGAACGGCGAGGCGCACAAGTTTGTCTACATCCGCGGCCGCTATTCGTCGACCGCCACCGACCTGCTGTACGGC
>CAYQAF010000529.1:0-1908 GCA_964415375.1 uncultured Alcaligenaceae bacterium | reverse complement strand
GGCAGCTGGACCGTGCTCGGCGGCTGGCGCAACGTCGAGTTGAACTGGCTCGAGGATCTCGACGGACTCAAGCCCTTCGGCTTCCCGCCGGTGACGCCACCGTTCCCGCAGCCCTACGGCTGGGTGCTCAAGAACCGCGACGAGGCGGCCGAGGATGCCGAGCAGTACAGCCTCGAACTGCGTCTCACCTCGCCCGCCGATGCGCGGGTGTTCTGGGTCGCGGGCTTGTATTACTTCACGGAAACCGTGGATCGCACGGAGAGCTTCCTGACGCAGTTCAGCCTCGCACCGCCGGCCGGTGGTGACGTGACGTTCGTGCAGGATGTGGACTCCGACAGCTATGCCGCGTTCGGCCAGATCACCTACCCGTTCACGGACCGCTTCAGCACGACGCTCGGGCTGCGCTATACGGAGGATGAGAAGGAAGCGCGCCAGATCGGCCGCAACAACGATCCGAACGACGCGACGCCTGGCATTCCGCTGTTCCCTGGACAGCCCTACGACATCACGGCCGACGACTCGTGGGACTCCGTCACGGGTCGGCTCGGCGTGGACTATCGCACGGCGTCCGGCCAACTCCTGTACGCGAGCGCGAGCAAAGGCTTCAAGTCCGGCATCTTCCCGAGCCAGAACAACGTCGTGCAGAACGTCGGCGTTGCCACGCCCGAGGAAGAGGTCTGGAGCTACGAGATCGGCGCCAAGACCGAGTGGTTCGACCGCTCGCTGCGCGTCAACCTCGCCCTGTTCCACATGGACTACGAGGACCTGCAGCTGTTCCGCCTCGATCCCCAGCTGCGCCTCTTCACGTTCACCGAGGACACGGTCAACCAGGGCGCCGAGCTCGAGATCCTGGCCGCCCCTGCCGAAGGCCTCGAAGTCGGCCTGAACGCGGCCTACCTCAGCGCCGAGGTGGACGGTGGACTGAACGACGGCGGCCAGCTGCCCCGCGCGCCGGAACACACGCTCGGCGCGTTCGCAGAGTATTCGTGGCCGGTCGCCGGTGGAGGTCTGTCGGTCCGCGGCGAGTTCAAGTGGACGGACGACTACCGGACGGAGATCCCGTACTACAACGACGCCCCGAACTGGCGTGTGACGGAAATCGAGAGCTATGCGCTGCTCGACGCGAGAGCCGCATACCAGCTCGAGGGCCGCAACCTCGAGTTCTCCGTCTGGGGCAAGAACCTGACCGACGAAGAGTACCCGCTGCACATCATTCCGTTCCTCGGCAACGGCTTCTCGATCTTCGCGCCGCCGCGGACCTACGGCATCGCGGTCGCCTGGAAGTCACGCTGACGGGTCTCCTCTCCTCCTCCTCTCCCGCACCTGCGGGAGAGGGCTGGGGTGAGGAGCGCTTGGGATAACGACACGCCTCAGGCTACAGTCCGCGCATGGTCTCCGGGCTGTTCCTCTCCACGCTCGCCATCGCGTACCTCGCGCTGCTGTTCGCCGTGGCGTTCTACGGGGAGCGCAAATCGATCTACCCGAGCCGCGTGCGGCTGCGTCCCTACATCTACAGCCTCGCGCTCGGCGTCTACTGCACGACCTGGACGTTCTTCGGCGCCGTGGGCACGGCCGTCCGCGACGGCTGGGCGTACCTGCCGATCTACCTCGGTCCCGCGCTCGTATTCCTGTTCGGCACACCGTTCCTGGTGCGCCTGGTTTCTGTCGCGCGCGCGCACAACATCACATCGATCGGCGATCTCCTGTCATCCCGGTTCGGCAAGAGCCCCGCGCTCGGCGCCCTCGTCGCGGTCATTGCGCTGACCGCGGGCGTGCCATACCTGGCATTGCAGTACAAGGCGGTCGGCACCAGCATCGACGTGCTGACCGGATCGGACGCGGCGCACCCGGCATGGTTCGCCGATCCCGCGCTCTGGGTGGCGATGCTGATGGCGCTGTTCGCGGTGC
>CAYQAF010000528.1:0-1911 GCA_964415375.1 uncultured Alcaligenaceae bacterium | reverse complement strand
GCACTGAGCACGACGGCGCCGACCGCATATGGCAGCTCAGCCAGGGACAGGGCCGCCAGGTAGGTGCGGAAGCGGACCCGGAGATAACCGCACAGGTAGCCGGGCAGTTCCGAAGGCAACGCCAGGTAGAGCAGCAGCACGAATGCGAAAGTGACTTCACCCGGAACGCGCTGGGCGTAGAAATCGAACTGGCTGATTCCTGGTGCCCTCGCCAAGGGTCCGCGCAATCCGCGGCCCAGCGCATAGGTGCCGATTCCACCCAACAGCCAACCCAACCACAGCAGACCGAAGGTGACCGTGTTGCCCCACGCATACACCGCCGCGGGCAAAAGCAGCGCGCTGGAGAAGAACGCGAGGACTGCAGAGATGGCGGCGAGCAGCACGAATACGATGGCACCCAGGTACGGGTGCTCGGCGATCAATGGCTCTGTCGCGGACAGCAAACGGTGCAGGCCGTCGTAGATCTGGTCGACGGACAACAGGAGTGCCACGGATACGCAGAGCAGCGCGACGACGATCGCGCGACCCCAGCCGTGCGCGCCGGGCTTCGAGGGTGCGGCTGCGATCGGCGGTTCAGTCATGGCCCCACGTTAGCAGGGCCGCCGGATCGTCCGCGCCGACGGAATCTGCGTATCGTGGATTCCGGCTAGCGACCGCGGAACACGGCCTCGCGACGCTCCACGAACGACCGGACGCCCTCGGTTGCGTCTTCGCTGCGCATGACCTCGGCCATGCCGCGGAACATCGGGCCGATCGCGGCGGCCTCGCCCTCGAGCATTCGCAGGCGCGACGAGCGCAGGCTACCCTGGACGCCGAGCGGCGCCGCTTTCGCGACCCGCTGCGCAAGCGCGACCGCCGCATCGAGTTGCTCGCCGGGTGCGCATAGCTGCTGCAACAGGCCGAGACGGTAGGCGTCTTCGGCCCCGAGTTCGTCCCCTGTGAGCAGGTAACGCTGGGCGTTCGCCCAGCCGATCTCGGTCGGCAGCCGCAGCGTGGCACCGCCACAGGCATAGAACCCCCTGCGGACCTCCAGCATCGCAAAGCGCGTGTCGGTCGCCGCGACCCGCAGATCCGTGTTGAGCAGCAATTCCCAGCCCCACGTGTAGCAACGGCCCTGCACCGCAATCACCAGCGGCTTCGACAGGCGCGGACCGCTCATCGCGAACGGATCGATCTCGTCCTCGGCGACCGGGAACGGGGACCCCGACGCGAAGGCTTCGGCCCAGTCGGACAAATCAACGCCCGACGTGAAGTGCGGGCCCTCGGCCCAGATCACGCCGACCCAGAGCTCGGGGTCGTTTTCGAGACGATGCAGTGCGCGCGCCAGCGAGTGGTACATGTCCTTGTTCAAGGCGTTCATCTTCTGGGCACGGCGCACGCCGATCAGGAACAGGTGGTCGCGCTGTTCGACTTCGATGCTCATCTCGTCCGCCCTCTCAGATATCGATCCGGGAATCATGCGCAGCCCGATCAATGGGCCGGTTGATTGCCGGCTGAGTTTAGCGTGAATGATGGCGCCTGGCCGCGGCGCTTGCGAAGCCGACCGGACGCGCGCCAATATCCACGACGCGGAATGAGCCCTCCTGAGCGGTGGCCACGAATCCCGGTGGATGCAAAGTGAGTGCAGACAGTATCGAGGTCCGGGCGACCGTGGCTGCTGATGCGCCGGACCTGGAAGCGCTGTACGAAGCCGCGTTCCCCGAGGAAGACCTGCTGCCACTCGTCAGGCGACTGCGGCGCGAGGTACCCGGCATCCTGTCGCTCACGGCTACCATGGGTGGCCGGCTCGCAGGCCACATCATCTTCACCCCGTGCGGCGTCGGTCGCAGCGACGACGGTGTCGCGCTCCTCGGCCCCCTCGCCGTCACGCCTTCCCGGCAAAGGCAGGGCGTCGGCCGGACTCTGATCCGG
>CAYQAF010000527.1:0-1916 GCA_964415375.1 uncultured Alcaligenaceae bacterium | reverse complement strand
GCGATCGCGAAGCGGCACGAGGTACGCAAGATCATCAAGGCGAAGTCGATGGTCTCGGAGGAGTCGGGGCTCGACCACGCGATCGAGGCGGCGGGGATGACCGTCGTCGAGACCGACCTCGGCGAGTACATCCTGCAGATCAACGACTACGAGCCGCCCTCGCACATCGTCGGCCCGGCGCTGCACAAGTCGAAGGAGGAGGTGGCCGAGCTGTTCCACCGCAAGCACGGCACGCCCAGGAAGGACGTGGTCGAGGACCTCTGCCTCGAGGCGCGGGGCGTGCTGCGCCAGCACTACCTGACCGCGGACATGGGCATTTCCGGCGGCAATTTCTTCGTCGCGGACACCGGCTCCGTCGTGCTGATCACCAACGAGGGCAACGCGACGCTGACCACGACGCTTCCCAAGGTGCACGTGGCGATCTCGGGCATCGAGAAGATCGTACCGACGCTCGAGGACGCCGCGACGCTGACGCGCCTCCTGACGCGCTCGTCGACCGGCCAGTCGATCAGCAACTACGTCGACATCCTCACCGGCCCGAAGGGTGAGGGGGAATTCCATGGGCCGGAGCACATGTACTTCATCCTCGTGGACAGCGGTCGCAGCGGCGTGCTGGCGAGCGACGTCCGCGAAGCGCTGCGCTGCATCCGCTGCGGCGCGTGCATGAACCACTGCCCGGTCTACCAGAATGTCGGCGGCCACGCTTACGGCTGGGTCTACCCCGGCCCGATCGGCTCGATCCTGACGCCGATGTACGTGGGCCTCGACAAGGCGCAGGACCTGCCGGCGGCCTCGACGATGTGCAATCAGTGCGGCGTCGTCTGCCCGGTGCGGATTCCGCTGCCCGACCTGCAGCGCAAGCTCCGCGAGAAGGCCTTCGAGCAGGGGCTGCGGCCCTGGTACGAGCGTGCGGGCCTGAAGGCGTGGGCGTGGGTCGCGCGTCGGCCCGCGCTCTATGCGCTGGCGTCGCGCATCGGTGTGCGGGTGCTGAAGGCGATGGGCGGCCGCGACGGCATCATCCACAAGCTGCCGCTCGTCGGCGGTTGGACCGACGGCCGCGACATGCCGGCGCCGGCCGGCCGCACGTTCCGGGAGCTCTATCGTGCCCGGCAGTCCGCGCACGGAACGTCACGATGAATGCACCGCATCACGCGGCAATGGCAGTCCCTCCGATCTCCCGGCGCGGCGAGTCGCTCGGCACCGAGAATGCGTTCGTCGTGCTGGCCGAGGTCAACGCGCTGGTGCGCGAGGGTCGGGACATCGTTTCGTTCTGCATCGGCCAGCCCGACTTTCCCACGCCGGTGAACGTTCAGGACGCCGCGATAGCGGCTATCCGCGGCGGACGGCACGGATACACGCCGTCGGCCGGCATCGACGAGCTGCGGGCCGCCGCGGCGCAGGACATGGGTGCGCTGCGCGGGCTCGACATCCGCCCCGGGGATGTGGTCGTCGGCGCCGGCGCCAAGCCCTTCATCGCCTACACGATCGCATCGGTGACCGACCACGGCGCGGGGGACGAGGTGATCTATCCGGTGCCCGGGTTCCCGATCTACGAGTCGCAGATCGTCGCCAACGGGGCGGTCCCCGTGCCCATCTACCTGCGCGAGTCGCGCAACTTCGCGTTCGACCCCGCGGAGCTCGCCGCGAAGATCGGCCCGAAGACCCGGCTCGTGATCCTCAACACACCGCACAATCCGACCGGCGGGATCCTGTCTTCCGCGGACCTCGACGGCATCGCCGAGATCCTCTCCCAACACCCGAACGTCTGGGTGTTCGCCGACGAGATCTACTCGCGGCTCGCCTACGACGGCCCGTTCGACACGATCGCGACGCGACGCGACCCGCTCGCGCGCACGGTGATCTGCGACGGCGCGTCGAAGACCTGCGCGATGACCGGCTGGCGCCTCGGTTTTGCC
>CAYQAF010000526.1:0-1943 GCA_964415375.1 uncultured Alcaligenaceae bacterium | reverse complement strand
CCCTGGGTGACATGGCGCGACGGTGCGAGCGCGAGAATCGTGACCCGGTCGGCCTCTATCGTTTCGCCGTCGGCCGCACGTGCACCCGAGACGACGACACGCATGCCGTTGTGCAGCACGTCGGGCATCACCGCGAACGCCACCGGCGTCATGCGGCCGGCGTCGTCGATCACCGCGTGCTCGTAGCTCGCGCGGCCGGCGTCGAAGTCGTCGCCGATCACCAGCGTGTAGCGGCCCTCGACCGACTGCTCGACCTTCGCACGCGAGGCGGCCCCCGCCAGCGAGACATCGGTGACGCGCACGTCGCTTGCGAACAGCGTGTCGCCCTCGAGGCGGCCGCTTGCCTGCACGCGCGAGCCGGATGCGAGCGACGCGACGGCGGTGCCCTTGAGGCGCACGCGTTGCCCCTCGTCGGTGCGCAGCCCGACATAGCGGATCGAGATTCCGACCACACGATCCTCGAGACGGAGGTCGGTCACCAGGCCGCTCAGCGTGACCTGCGGCGCGTCAGGCGACGGCGCATCGGGCCCGGAGAAGAATTGTTCGCCGCCCAGGTGGGCAAGCGCGTGGAGGGGATAGACCACGCACGCTGCCGCGACCAGGACAGCGAGCAAGGGGAGGAAATGGCGTCGGATCATCGTGGGCTCCGAGCACCGCGTCCGCACAGCCGGTGCTATGCAAACGTCATAGCAAGGCGCGAGCCACGCGGGATGCCGTCCAGCCGTGCACGCGACCGCTCGTCGCGCGCCGCAACGCCTGGAAAAGAAGCAACGAATCAACCGCTTGCAATTGCGGTCATCGGACAGCGTCGGATCGATGCCTCGTTGCGGCGCACCGGCACCCCAGGCCCGGTTGCGGCGTTGACGCGACGCGTCACCCGGCAGCGCGTCACGCGCCTGGCTGCGTACTACAGCCTGTTCGCTTCAGCCTGCCCGGCAGGGCTGACCGTAGGTGCGGAACTTCTCGAGAACCTTCGCCATCTCGGCGTCGGACAGAAGTTCGGGCTCGCCGACCTGCAATGCGCGCCAGTACATCTCGGCGAGCGTCTCGACCTCGATCGCGAGTTCGAGCGTCGACTCGAGCGACGCGCCGACGGCGATCATGCCGTGGTGGGCGAGCAGGCACGCGCGGCGCCCCTCGAGTGCGCGCACCGCGTGGTCGGAGAGCTCCTGCGTGCCGAACGTCGCGTACGGCGCGCAGCGGATGTCGCGGCCGCCGGCACGCGCGATCATGTAGTGGAACGGCGGGATGCCGCGGTCGAGGCAGGCGAGCGTCGTCGCGAACGGCGCGTGCGTGTGCACGATCGCGGCGACCTCGGGACGCTCGCGATAGATGTCGCGATGGAAGCGCCACTCCGAGGATGGAGGATGCGGCCCGGTCGCGGTGCCCTCGAGCGCGACCAGCACGAGGTCGTCGTCGCCCATCGCGTCGTAGCGGAAGCCCGTCGGCGTGATCAGGAATCCGTCGCAGGCTTCGTGTCGCAGCCGCGCACTCACGTTGCCGGAGCGGCCGCGGTTGATGCCGGCGGCGTTCATCGCGCGCGCCGTGGCGACGATGCCGGAACGCAGGGCCTGCTCGCCCGCCGCACTCATCGCATGGCTCCCCGGCCCGGGAACATCGCCGCGAGCCACTCCTCCGACGCGCGCGTCACGCCGCGCTCGGTGACGAGCCCCGTCACGAGCCGCGCCGGCGTCACGTCGAATGCCGGGTTTGCCGCTCGCGCGCCGTGCGGCGCGATCGCCACCTTCTGCGTCTGCCCGTATTCGTCGCGGCCGGCGATCTGCAGCACCTCGTCGGCGTCGCGGTACTCGATGGGGATCGAATCCCCCGACGCCGTCGCCCAGTCGATCGTCGGCGACGGCACCGCGACGTAGAAAGGGACGTCGTTGTCGCGTGCGGCGAGGGCCTTGCCCAGCGAGTAGGCCTCGTACCGGTCGAGGATT
>CAYQAF010000525.1:0-1954 GCA_964415375.1 uncultured Alcaligenaceae bacterium | reverse complement strand
GAAGATCGCCTCGTACTCCTGACCGTGCGGCAGGTTGCCGGGAATCGCGGTGCGCACCGCCTCCACACCCGCCGGCATCGAGGGCGTCACGTCGACGGCGACGAGGCTCGTGTGGCGGCTGACGAGGTGATGCGCGAGCGCGACCTTGACGATCTCCGCACGGACGTCGTCCGGACTCGCCCCGGCCACCTGAGCGTCCGCGAGCGCGTCGATCTTGCCGCGCGCCCACAGCGCGTGCACGCCGTCGTGGCCGCCGGTCGCGGAGAGCGGCAGCCGGGCCGACCAGGGCCGGCCTGCGAACCGGCCGCGCACGACGATCTCGCCGTCGAGCGCGGGGAGCGAGGCGGTCGCGACGATTGGCTCGCCGGCATGGAGGTCGGGCACCTGTCCCGGCCAGGCTTCGCTGCCAGCCGGCCAGTCGATCGCGACGTCGGTGAGCACGGGACTTTCGAGCTTCCGGAACAGCTCGCCCATCCGCGCCTGCACTTCGCCGACGTCGCCGATCGTCGTGTGCGTGCCGCGGCCGAACTGCGCCGCCTTGCGCATGAAGTGGCCGTTGGGTGCCGAGCCAATGCCGACGGTGAAGAGCCGCCGGTCGCCGAGCCGTTCGCGAATGAGGCGGAACAGCTCGTCCTCGTTGCCCACGGCGCCGTCGGTCAGGAACACCACCTGTCGCAGGAGCCCGGACGCGGCTTCGCGTGGCGCGAGCGCAAGGGCGAGCGCCTCGCGCATCTCGGTGCCACCGTCGGCGCGGAGCGAATTCACGAACGAACGCGCGCGACCCAGTGTCGCCGGATCGACGGGCATCGGCACAGCGAAGAGCGCTCGGGCGCGCGAGTTGAACTCGATGACGTTGAAGCGATCGCCCGGCTGCAGGCGGTCGAGCGCGAGGGCCAATGCCGCCTTCGCCTGCACGATCGAGCTGCCGCCCATCGAGCCCGAGGTATCGATGACGAACGTGACCTCGCGGGCGGTGCGCGGCATCCCGGCATCGGGCAGCGAAGGCATGAGCATCACCAGCGCGTAGCCCCGGCCGGCGTGCACCTCGCCGAACACGGCTGCTGCGGGCGCGCTCCCCGGTTCGGGCACCCACGCGAGCTCGAAGTCGCGGTCCGCGGGCACGGGCCCGTCGAGGACCAGCGTGTAGCGGTGACCGGGTGCTTCGGTTACGCGCGCCTGATGGTAGCGGCTGTCGATCCTGCCGAGGGGAACTCCCGCATCGATGTCCACCGACAGCGTCACCGGGTTCGCCTTGCCGTAATCGGGGTGCACGACCGGCGGCGTGATCCGGGACGCGTCGTCCACGACGTCGGTGTCCGGCGACCAGCCGTCGAACGCAATGGGCATCGCGAGCGGCGTGCCGGGGATGTAGCGCGGCGTGATCGCGAGGGGAAAGCGCAGCGAGAACGCGCCGTCGACGAAGCGCAGCGTCTGCTGGTACTCGATCGCCACCTCGATCGCCTCGCCGGGGCCGATCGCGGCCACGCGCGTGGTGAACAGGTTCGGGCGCTCCTGGTCGACGAGCGCGGCCTTGCGGCCCGACTGCTTCGCCTCCTCGTACGCCTTGCGCGCCGCGCCGCGCTCGCGGATCACGCCGACGATCCGGCGCGTCCCGACCCGTAGGTCGAGATGGTCGACCGCGGCGTCGTCCGGCAGCGGAAACACGTAGACCGCCTCGCGCCAGTCGTTCGTCGGGTTGACGAAGCGCTGGGTGACTCGTGCGCGCCCGACGATGCCGGACACGTCGATCGCGACGTCGGTCGCCAGCAGCGGTGCCGCCACCGGGGCGCCGTCGCCCTGCAGCAGCAGCGTGCCCGAGGACGGCGTCTCCGGCGTGGCCGCGTCCGCGGCCGCGGCGAGCAGCAGCGCGGCGAGCAGCAGCGCGACGCTTGCGGCGAGACCGACGCCGGTGGCTTCGGCGGCAAGGCGGACGAATTCGCGCAACCCCCGGTGG
>CAYQAF010000524.1:0-1963 GCA_964415375.1 uncultured Alcaligenaceae bacterium | reverse complement strand
ACCGCCTGCTCGGGTTCGACGACGCCGTTGGTCTCGATGTCGAGGACGAGCTTGTCGAGGTCGGTGCGCTGCTCGACGCGGGCGCTCTCGACCGCGTAGCTCACGCGGCGCACCGGCGAGAACGAGGCGTCGAGGAGGATCGAGCCGATCGCGCGGCCGCCCTCGGGCTTCGCGCGCGTGGTCGCCGGCTGGTAGCCGCGACCCTTCTCGACGCGGATCTCCATCTCGACCTTGCCGCCCGCGGTCAGGTGGGCGATCACGTGGTCGGGATTGATGATCTCGACGTCGTGATTGGGCTCGATGTCGGCGGCGGTGACCGGGCCCTCGCCGCTCTTCGCGAGCCGCAGCATCACGTGGTCGCGGTTGTGCAGCTTGAGCACGACGCCCTTGAGGTTCAGCAGCACGTCGACCACGTCCTCCTGGACGCCGTCGAGCGCCGAGTATTCGTGCAGCACTCCTGTGATCTTGACTTCGGTTGGCGCGTAGCCGGGCATCGACGAGAGCAGCACGCGGCGAAGCGCGTTGCCCAGCGTGTGACCGTAGCCGCGCTCGAACGGCTCCATCACCACCTTTGCGTGGAATGGGGACATGCTCTGCACGTCGATGATGCGCGGTTTCAACAGTGCGTTGCTTTGCATGCGGGACCCTTTTCCGGAAGACATCCAATGGAAACGTCGGCCGCAACGCCGCTTCGCGGCGCGGCCGACCTATCCGGGCTTTACTTGCTGTACAGCTCGACGACGAGGCTCTCGTTGATGTCCTGGCCGAAGTCGGTGCGCTCGGGTGCACCCTTGAATGTGCCGATCATCTTCTTGGCGTCGACCTCGACCCACGCCGGAAAGCCGACCTTCTCGGCGAGCTGCAGCGCGTCGACGATGCGCAGCTGCGCCTTCGCGCGGTCGGCGATCGAGACCACGTCGCCGGTTCCGAGCAGCGCCGAGGGCACGTTGAGACGCTTGCCGTTCACCATGATCGAGCCGTGCGTCACGAGCTGCCGCGCCTCGGCGCGCGTCGAGCCGAAGCCCATCCGGTAGACGACGTTGTCGAGCCGCGACTCGAGGAGCTTCAGCAGGTTCTCGCCGGTCGAGCCCTTGCGGCGGGACGCCTCCGCGAAGTAGCGGCGGAACTGGCGCTCGAGCAGTCCGTAGATGCGGCGCATCTTCTGCTTCTCGCGCAGCTGCTTGCCGTAGTCCGAGGTGCGCAGGCCGGACTTCTGGCCGTGCTGCCCCGGTTTGGCATCCAGCTTGCACTTGGAGTCGAGCGATCGACGCGCGCTTTTCAGGAAGAGGTCGGTCCCCTCCCGTCGCGCCAGCTTGCATTTGGGTCCGGTGTATCGAGCCACGTTGCTGTCCTAAGGTATTGACGTTCGTGGCCGAGCGCCGTTTGCTCGGCCACGTCTAATCGGTTGGTTCAGATCCGACGGCGCTTCGGCGGCCGGCACCCGTTGTGCGGGATCGGCGTCACGTCGGCAATCTGCGCGATCTTGATGCCGAGCGCGTTCAGCGCGCGCACCGCGGACTCGCGGCCGGGGCCGGGGCCCTTGATGCGGACCTCGAGGTTCTTGATGCCGCACTCGATCGCGGCGCGGCCCGCCGCCTCGGAGGCGACCTGCGCGGCGAACGGCGTCGACTTGCGCGAGCCCTTGAAGCCCGCGCCGCCCGAGGTCGCCCACGACAGCACGTTGCCCTGCCGGTCGGTGATCGTGATGATCGTGTTGTTGAACGACGCGTGGATGTGCGCGATGCCGTCGGAGACGTGCTTCTTGACCTTCTTGCGCGCACGCGCCGCGGCGGCCTGCTTCTGCGAGGATTGCTGTGCCATTCTCGGTTCCTGAGGTTACTTCGCGGCGCCCTTGCCGAGCGCAACGGTACGGCCCTTCTTCGGGCCCTTGCGAGTGCGGGCGTTCGTGCGCGTGCGCTGGCCGCGGACCGGCAGGCCCTTGCGGTGCCGCACGCCGCGGTAG
>CAYQAF010000523.1:0-1965 GCA_964415375.1 uncultured Alcaligenaceae bacterium | reverse complement strand
GTGACGCGGGTCGCCGAGTCGACGGAGGGCACGGCGGCCTCGTTGGAATTCATCGGCGTATTCTGCTCTAGGGGCGCGGAGGGGCACAACCGGCGGCGAGCTGCAGATACTGCGCGTGCAGCCCAGCCACCGCCACTCGAAGGTCCTCCGGGCGCACCGTGTTGCTCAATATGTCGTCTGCCATTGCGAGCCGCTCGGGTCGCGTGGCCTGTGCGTCGAGCGAAGCCTGCGCCTGCTCGCGTGAAACGCCGTCGCGCCCCATGAGTCGCTGGATCTGCAGCTCCTCGGACACGTCCACCAGCAGCACGCGGTCGACGTGGTCGCGGCGCCTGCCCTCAGTGAGGAGCGGAATCACCAGCACCTGGTATGGTCCGCCCGCAGCAAGCGACTGGCGTTCCATCTCGGCTCGGATCGCCGGATGCAGGACCGCCTCGAGACGGCGCCGGGCGTCGGGATCGGCGAAGATCCGCTCGCGCAGCCGGCGGCGGTCGAGACGGCCGTCGCTGCCCAACACCTCGGGGCCGAATGTCTCGACGACCTGGGCCAGTGCAGGTTGCCCGGGCTCAACGACTTCGCGGGCGATGACATCCGTGTCGATGATCGGGACGCCGAGCGCGGCGAAGAGGTCGGCAACGGTGGACTTGCCGCTCGCGATGCCGCCGGTGATCGCGACACGAAAAGCGGGCTTCGTCGACATGGCTGGCGGGCCGCTCGACGACTCAGCGGTCGAGCCCGCTCATCGACAGGTAGCCGCCGACGATCTGCGGCCCCCACAGCAGCGCAATCCAGCCGGCGGCAGCGAGGTAGGGGCCGAACGGAATCGGGATGTTGCGGTCGCGTCCGCGCACGAGGATCAGCGCGATGCCGATCACGGCCCCGGCGAACGCCGAGAGCAGCAGGATCAGCGGCAGCATCTGCCAGCCCATCCACGCGCCGAACGCACCGAACAGCTTGAAGTCGCCGTAGCCCATGCCCTCCTTGCCGGTGAGCAGCTTGAAGGCCCAGTAGACGCTCCAGAGCGTCAGGTAGCCCGCTGCGCCGCCGATGATGGCCGAGGCGGGGTCGGCTGGTATCGGCGGCTGCAGGCTGGCGTGCCACGCGAGGCTCAGCAGCAGGCCCAGCCACAGCAGCGGCAACGTGATGACGTCGGGCAGGATCTGGTGATCCAGGTCGATCACCGTGAGGGCCACCAGTGCCCAGGTGAAGAACAGTGCGGTGACGGACTGCCAGTGCCAGCCAAAACGCCAGACGACGGCGGCGGAGAGGATCGCGGTGGCGAGTTCGACGATCGGGTAACGCGGGGAGATCTTCGCTTTGCAGTTGGCGCACTTGCCGCCGAGCAGCAGGTAGCTCAAGACGGGGATGTTCTGGTGGGCGCGGATCGGGGCGTTGCAGTGCGGGCAGGCGGAGCGGGGGGTGACGAGGTTGTAGGTGGCGAGTTCGGGCGGGGCCGGGTTGGAGGCCATGGTCCCGTCGGTCAGCATTTCCTGGGCCTGGGCGCGCCACTGCCGGTCGAGCATGACGGGCAGGCGGTGGATGACGACGTTGAGGAAGCTGCCGATCAGCAGGGACAGCAGGAAGGCGCTGCCGATCAGCAGGGTCGGGGCTGTTTCCAGCAAGTCAAACACCGTCATTCAACCCCCTTGCCATGCGAAGACGCCGCGCAGCGCGCGGCGTCTTCTCGATCGACAGGCCACGGCGGCCCTGCCAGAAGTCCTTGCTAGATGACCGCACCCAGCTTGAAGATCGGCAGGTACATGGCGACCACCAGTCCGCCGACCAACGTGCCGAGGATGACCATGACCAGTGGCTCGAGCAGGCTCGAGAGGGCGTCGCCGGCGGCGTCCACATCCGCTTCGTAGAAGTCGGCGACCTTGCTGGCCATCTCGTCGAGCGACCCGGACTCTTCACCGACCGCGATCATCTGCACGACCATGTTCGGGAACAGGCCGGTGTTCTCCATGG
>CAYQAF010000522.1:0-1965 GCA_964415375.1 uncultured Alcaligenaceae bacterium | reverse complement strand
AGTGGGCCAGACTCGAGCGCGGCGTGCTGGGCGCCCAGCGCGCTGCCGCGCATGGGGGCTGGACCGCGGCCGACTGGCGGGCGTGCTTGTTCGACGACGGTCCCGTCGACGCAGTGCTCGCTGCGACCGTCGCGGGCGATGCAAGCGCCGCGGCCTTGACCGAAGCGTCGCGCATCGCCGCGGGTGTCGAACCGCGATTCGTCGCGACGGCGCGCGAAGCGGCGGGCGTCCGCAACGGTTACGCGGATCCTTCGCTGCTCGGTGTCGATCGCTGGCTCGCCGTCATCGGTGCCTACCATCGCATTCGAGGCGCCTGCGTCGTGGCCGATATCGGCACGGCCGCGACGATCGACGTCGTCGCCGCCGACGGGCAGCACCGCGGCGGGTTCATCGTACCGGGGCCAGCGTTGATGGTGTCCTCCCTCCTGTCCGGCACCAGCGACCTCGGCGCGCGCCACGAATCGAGCGGTCCTGCTTCCGGGGCTCGCTTCGCAGACAACACGCGTGATGCGATGGAGCGGGGTTGCCGGCTGGCCGTGGCCGCATTGATCGATCGCAGCGTCGAGGAGGCCGCCGGCGTTCAGGATCATCCGTCGTTGCTGCTGACGGGCGGGGCCGCCGCGGACGTGCAGCCCGACCTGCGCTGCCCGGTCGAACTGGTGCCGGATCTGGTGCTGCGAGGGCTGGCGGTCCTGGCCGGGGGCGATCCAGTTTGAACCCTGCGGCATCTGCGGACTCAAAGAGAGCGGACGCCCTCATGTATCATGGCAGGCGAATTTGCACCGGCTCCCGGCGAATGCGTCGCGGCCGGCTCGGTCACTCAGGAGAAAATAGATGAAAATCAGTGGCTTGTTGACGATTTCGCTGGCTTCGGCGGCCCTGGCGAGCTTTAGCGGCGCCGCGTTGGCCGATGCAGCCGCCGGCAAGGCAACGTTCAATGACGTCTGCTCGGAATGCCACGAGACGGCGGATTTCGAGGGCGAAGATGCTGCGGAGCTGACCGCGACGATCAAGAAGATCGCCGCTGGCCAAATGAAGCACAAGAAGGCCCTGAAGCTGACGGACGCCCAGGCGGCCGACGTGGCGGCTTTCATGGCCGCCGGCGGCAAGTAAACCTTCGACCAGCCTGCGCGTTAATAGGTGGTGAGTCCGGCTGTTGCCGGCACACATTTTGAGAGCGAGGAGATAGCGATGAAGATGAATCGAATTCTGGTCGTTGCAATGGCCGGGCTCGGCGTGGCGGGCTGGAGCATGTCGGCGAGCGCGGACGCGGCCGCTGGCAAGGCCAAGTTCGAGGCAGCCTGCGCCGAGTGCCACGAGGCTGGCGACTTCGAGGGTGAAGACGCGAAGGCCCTGGCCGACTCGCTCACCAAGATTGCGGCTGGCACGATGAAGCACAAGTCCGCGATCAAGCTCTCCGCCGCGGAGATCACGGACGTCGCTGCTTACATGGCCGCTGGCGGCAAGTAAGCACGCAAAGCGCCGCGAGCGACAGCAGGCCCGCCTCCCGCAAGGGGGGCGGGCCTCGTTTTTTCCGCTAACATGCGGACCCCCGAGCATTCCGGCCCGTGTAGCGAGTCCATCCCTTGCGCGCCCTGTTCCTGCTGCTGCTGCTGGCCAACCTGCTGTTCGTCGCCTGGGCCCGCTGGGTGGCGCCGCCGGCGACCACGGTCGGTCGCGCGACCCCGGTCTCCGCGGACCCGCAGGCCATCCGGCTGCTGCGCGAGGCGCCGCTCGCACGGGAACTCGCAAGCGACGCAACGACGCCCGCAGCCGCCGACAACCGTTCCCTGGTCTGTGTGAGCGCCGGTCCGTACGTGGATCGGGCATCGGCTGAGCAGGCGGCGGCGCGATTGTCGCGGCTGGGCTTTGCGTCGCGCATCCGCCCGGCCCGCGAAGAGATCCGCGTCGGCCAATGGGTGCGTCTCGAGAACCTGGCCACGCCCGAGGATGCGGCGAACGCGC
>CAYQAF010000521.1:0-1972 GCA_964415375.1 uncultured Alcaligenaceae bacterium | reverse complement strand
AGCGCGGGCTGCACCAGATCATGGTGACGCGCGAGGGCCGGCTGGCCGGCGTCGTCTCCGAACGCGACCTGTTCGGGCTGCAGCGGCTCACCATGCGCAACGTGCTGCAGTTCATCCGCCACGCGCGGGACGTCGCGGGGCTGCGGCGCGCCTCGCGCGACATCGACGCGCTGACCGACAACCTCAGCGTGATGGGCGCCGGCGCCGAGACGCTCACCCAGACCATCACTGCGCTCAACGACGCGCTGACGCAGAAGCTGTTCGCGCTGCTGCTGCCCCGGTTCGACCTCGAGGACCTCGACTGGTGCTGGCTCTCGGTCGGCAGCGAGGGGCGTCGCGAGCAGACGGTCGCGACCGACCAGGACAACGCGCTCGTCTTCCTGGGCGCGACCGGTGCGTCAGCGGCGATCCGCGACCGCCTACTGGCGTTCGCCCGGGCGGCGAACGAGGGGCTCGCGGCGCTCGACTTCCCGCTGTGCCCCGGCAACATCATGGCCGGCAACCCGGAGTACTGCCTCGACACCGTGGAATGGCGCGCCAAGTTCGCCGGCTGGATGCGCGAGCCGACGCCCGAGGCCCTGCTCGGTGCCAACATTTTCTTCGACTTCCGCCCGCTCGCGGGCAAGGCCGAGCTCGCGGAGACCCTGCGCGCGTGGCTCGGCAACGTCGCCTCGGAGAACAAGCTGTTCCTGCGCATGCTGGTGGCGAACGCCATGCAGGCGGAGCCGCCGCTCGGCGTGATCCGCAAGTTCCGCACGGACGACGGCGAGCACGCCGGCACCCTCGACCTCAAGGCGCAGGGCACTCGCATCTTCGTCGACGCGGCGCGGGCCTTCGCGCTGGCCCTGGGAATCGCCGAGACCAACACGTCGCAGCGCCTCAGGCTCGCCGGCCGGCGGCTCAACATCGACGAGCGCCAGATGGCCTCCGCGGTGGAGGCCTACCACTTCCTGCAGATGCTTCGCCTGCGCGCGCAGCGGGGCGAACTCGATGCAGAACCTGCGGGCGCGCCCGCGGGCGACCGGGCGCGCCCGCACACGGCCATGAACCGGGTCGATCCCTATGCGCTCAACGACCTCGACCAGCGCATGTTGAAGGAATCGTTTCGCCAGGCGCGCGCGTTGCAGGCGCAACTCGAGCAGTCGATCGGGCAGTAGGGACCGTCCGGAGGAGCCAGAGCCGGATGCGACTGCCGTTCCAGCGTTCGATCGAAAGGCGGCGAGTTCGACTGGCGCTGCCGCCGGAGGCCCGTGCACGCCTGGCCACGTTGCGCTTGCGCGCGAAGCAGCGCGCGCGCGAGGACCGCAGCACCGTGGCCGGGCTGCTGTCGCTGGCGCGGTTCGTCGCGATGGACCTGGAGACGACCGGGCCCAATATGATGCGCGACCGGATCATCTCGATCGGCGCCGTGGCCGTGGTCGAGCGGGCGGTACGGCACGACGATGCGTTCGAAGTCGTCGTGCGGCAGGCCAGCGAGAGCCGCGCCGACAACATCCTGATCCACCAGATCGGCGGCCAGGAGCAGCGCGCCGGCGTCGAGCCGATGCACGCGCTGCTCTCGTTCCTCGAGTTCCTGGACGGCTCCATCGCGGTCGCCTTCCGCTCCGAATTCGACTCGACCGTGCTCGGCCGCGAGCTGCAGCACAGCCTCGGGATTCGTGCCGGGCCGCGCTTCCTGGACCTCGCCAGCATGCTGCCGGCGCTGTTCCCCAACACACCGAACGATTCGGTCGACGACTGGGCGCGGTACTTCGGGCTACCACCCATCGGTCGCCATCACGCGATCGCCGACGCCTATGCCAACGCCCAGCTGCTGCTGCTGGCGCTGGAGAAGGCACAGCGGCTCCACCTCGCCACCATCACCAACCTGCTCGACCTCGACAAGTCGCAGCGCTGGCTAGGCCGGCGACGATAAGCCCTTCGACTAAGGTCGCACTGACAACCCGCCGCGTGCGCTGTTACGTTCAGAGTG
>CAYQAF010000520.1:0-1972 GCA_964415375.1 uncultured Alcaligenaceae bacterium | reverse complement strand
CGAAGCACTTGATCGCCGCCACCGGCCAGTCCTCGATCCCGCAAGCCTTCGCGACACCGCTCAGGATCTGCGACTCGGTGGTTCGGTTCTGCGGCGTGCCGGTGCCATGCGCCTGCACGAAACTTCGCCGGCGAATCGACTCTTCGCCCACATCGCGCATGGCACGAGCGACGCCTCGGGCGAACGAGATGTAGTTGCCGACGCCGGGCGAGGAGATCGACTTCTTGTAGCCGTCGGCATGCACCTGCACGTCGGTAATCGCGCCGAGGATCGTCGCGCCGAGTTCGACCGCCAGCGCATCGTCGAGCAGCACGGCGAACTGGCCGCCTTCCGCGATCGTGAACCCGCAGTTCTCGCCGAACGGCCGGCAGGCGCGGCGCAGGTCAGGCTCGGTCGCGTTGCGATGCCGGTCGAGTTCGAGCAGGGCCTTGTCCGTCCCCAGTGCCCCCATCGTCGCCAGGCCCTCGATTACGTCGGGGCACAGCGGTGCTTCGGCGCCACCGACCAGCGCGACACGCGAGCGGCCGGACTCGATGTCGAACATCCCGTGCCGCAGGTTGTAGAGGAAGGTCGCGCAGGCGCCCATGTTGTGGCCGGTCTGGCCGACGCTGCCGAGAACGTAAGCATTGACGAAGTCCGCCGCCATCTCGGCCAGGCCCAGCGGCACCTGGCGCGACGTGGGTCGCAGGCCGCGGTAACGGGATCCGAGCAGGCCACCGCTGCCTTCCTGGTCGAGCTGGCCCATCGCACTTCCGGCGTACACGCTGACCCGGTCCGGGGGCACATGCTGCATCAACGTGTCCCAGTCGATGCCCAGCGACCCGAGTGCGTCGTTGGCGGCGAAGAGCGCGATCTGGATGGCTCGCGGGTGGCCGCGGCCTGGATACAGCGCCTTTGGATCGAATCCGGTCGGGAGCTGCCCGGCGGCACTGACCTCGAGCGCCCGCGTCACGGGAAGAAGAATCTCCGCATCCTCGGACAGGTCGATGCGCACGCGGCCGGCGACCGCCTCGCTGACCTTCCATCGCTCCGGCAGACGATTGGGCAAGTCACGTTGTGATATGAAGAATGAAACCGGTCCGAGTCCCTGCGTCAGGCGAGCCTTGCAGTTCCAGGCGACATTGCCAGGGTCGAGAAAATCGGGCTCGAGGCCTCGCACCAGCGTGTGCTCGAGGATGTGGCGGCGCTTCTCGGCGTCGATCGTTCCCTCGACGCGCATCAGGCCCGCCAGGCTGCGAATCGTCTCGGCCGCAACGGCCGGCTCAAGCACGTCGAGCACGGTGCGCCGGTACCCGTGGTGGGCCGAACTGCGGCCGGCCGCATTGATGCCACCAATGCCCGCGATGACTGCCAGCGGCTTCATGACCAGGGTAGGCCTCAGGAACGAATTTGGGAGCGGATCGCCTGCCAGTCTAACCGCGATGCCACCGCCCCAGCGAGGGCATGTGGCCTCCCGACGGGGCCGGGCGCATTCTCGGGGCGCCGACAAAAGACGTTCGCAACGCAGCCGATTCGAACGGATTATGCGGCGCAAGGATAACGGGGAGAGCACTGATGCATGCGTCAATCCGGTCACTTGTCGCGATTGCGCTTGCCGGCTGCCTTGTGCTGATGGCATCGCACTCGATCACCGGTTGCTCCGGCAAGCAGGACGCTCCGCAGTCCGCTGGTTCGACGCCGACCGCGGCGCCATCCGTCGCCGAGCCAGGTCCAGCCGTCGATCCGGCAGATGAGCCGTTGCCACCGCTGCCGTTCGAAACGGCGCTTCCGGAAAGTGTGCGGGTCCAGATTGACCAACCCTTCACGGGCGATCTCGAGGAAATGGTGGCCCGCCGGGTCATCCGCGTCGGCGTGGCATTCAATCGCACGCTCTACTTCGTCGACCAGGGGGCGCAGCGAGGCGCGGCCTACGAGTATGGCAAGCTCATGGAAGATGAGCTCAACAAGCGGCGCAAGACCGGCAACCTGAAGG